>JBEIFE010000078.1:0-7096 GCA_040382575.1 Candidatus Sericytochromatia bacterium | reverse complement strand
GGCGGCCCGATCCGTGTTGGTGAAATACAGCGCATCTTCGGAGAGGGCGATCCCGTTGGCCCCGATGTTGTATCCGGTCTTGCACGCGGAGGTGTTGTCCCCGGATGTGAAGGCAGCCTGGTTGAACCAGGTCGTGACCTTGCCGGCCTTGGAGACGCGCAGGATCTTACCCGTCGCATCCGACACGAAGAGGCTGTCGTCCCCGGCCACGGCGATGCCATTGGGGAAGGCCATCCCGGACCCCGAGGCGAAGAGCGTCGCATTGCCCCCGCCGCTAGGCAATTTGTAGATCCCACCCTTGTAGCGCGGACCGAACGAGGCGACGGCCACGTACAGGTTGCTTGCCGAATCGAAGGCCAGGCCCAGCACGTACACGGTGCCATCCGCGGGCGGCTTCGGCAGCTTTCCGTACTCCACCTTCGAACCATCGGCGAGGTCGATCGACAGGATGCTTCCGGCTGCCGTGGCCGTGAAGGCGCGGGTGCGCGCCCGGTCGAGCGTCAGTCCTTCACCGAACTCCCCTCTGGCGGGATCCAGGGCCACCACCAGGCTGGGAGGGGGGACCTTGACCTCTTCACGAGGCTGGGCGGCAGGCGAGCATCCTGCCGTACCGGTCGTCAGGACCAGCAGGGCCAGCAGCGAGAGCGCGCGGAACATGGTGGTGTTCAAGCCAGAATCTCCTCGGGAACGGGCATGCGAGATATGTGGTCCGTACCCTGGCGCGGTCGGGGCGAAACGCCGGATCTGCGCGAGGCCCGCCGAGGTTTATAAAACAAAAATCCTCGCACGGTCCGTGCGAGGATTGAAGAGCGGATGAAGAGATTCGAACTCTCGACCCCCTCCTTGGCAAGGAGGTGTTCTACCACTGAACTACATCCGCGTGGTGTGGGTGGTGCGCAGCGCGCTGACCACAAATTTAATCTACCAGAGGACCCGTAGAGCTGTCAAATGGATCGGCGTCCCGTGCGTGAGCGAGGACGCGCTTGCCCCCGTCTTCCTCCCGGGGAGAGGCCCTGGCCCGGTGATATAATTCATGTATCCGACAGAGAGGTCTTCATGCTCGACCGCATCCAGCTCGACAAGCTCCAGGAAATCGAACGTGCCTTCCATGACGTGGGCGAGCGCCTCAGCGATCCCGTCGTGCTGGCCGACCAGGACCAGCTTCGCAAGCTGGCCAAGGCTCGTAGCGACATGGAAATCACGGTCACGGCCTACCTTGCGCACCAGGAAGCCGAGCGTCAGCTGGTCGATGCCCAGGCGATGCGCCGCAGCGAGACGGATCCCGAGTTGAGGGAGCTCGCCGAACTCGAGGTCGCCGAGCTCGAGCAGCGGCTCGCCGAGCTGGAGCAGGAGCTCACGCTCCGCCTGCTGCCGAAGGACCCCTACGACGACAAGAACATCATCGTCGAGGTTCGCGGCGGTGCGGGCGGGGACGAGGCCAACCTCTTCGCGGGCGACCTCCTGCGGATGTACACGCGCTACGCCGAGGGCCGCGGATGGCGGGTCGAGCTTCTCTACATGCAGGAGCAAGACCTGGGCGGTATCCGTGAGGCCTCGTTCAAGGTCTCGGGAGAGGGCGTCTACTCGCGCATGAAGTGGGAATCGGGCGTCCACCGCGTCCAGCGCGTCCCCGTCACCGAGGCCCAGGGGCGCATTCACACGTCGACGGCCACCGTCGCGGTTCTGCCCGAGGCCGAAGAGGTCGACATCGAGATCCTCCCGTCCGACCTGCGCTTCGACACCTTCCGCTCGGGCGGCGCCGGCGGTCAGAACGTCAACAAGGTCGAATCGGGTGTCCGCGTGACGCACATCCCCTCGGGCCTGGCCGTGGCCTGTACCGAGGAGCGCTCGCAGCTCCAGAACAAGGCGCGCGCCCTCGAACTGCTGCGCACCCGCCTGCTGGATGCCAAGATCCAGGCCGCGGCCTCGGCTCACGCCGCCGAGCGGCGCTCCCAGGTCGGTACCGGCGATCGCTCCGAGCGAATCAGGACCTACAACTACCCCGAGAACCGCGTGAGCGACCACCGCATCAAGCTCACGCTGAACAAGCTCGACCGCATCATCGACGGCGACCTCGACGACGTCCTCGACGCCCTCATCGCCCACGATCAGTCGATGAAGCTCGCGGAACTCACCACTCAGGACTGAAGCAGATCCCTGAACTCGGGTCTCATCCCTGCGAGCCGTTCGCGCAGGGATGGATCCAGTGCCGCCAGTCCCGTGGTGGCAGCCGTCTCGATCGTCTTGATGGCATCGCTTCCGATCTCGCCGGTTGGCCCGCGTCGCGCCAGCAACAGCGCATCCAGGAGGGCGCTGGCGCCCGCGATCCTGTGGGACTCATCGGACCAGGTGGGCAGCGCACCGGCCAGTTCTCGCACACGGGCACCGTTGTTGGCGCCGAGGGCGCCTTCCCAGATGATGTAAGAGGGTCGTCTTTCGCCAGTCAATCGTGAGAGGATCTGCTTTCCGGTTTCTCGAACCTCGGACAGGGTTCCGGCATTCGCCATGGACTCCTTGAGGCGAGCCGTCGTCGCGGGCGGGGTACGACCCAGGCCCTCGTAAATCATGACTCCGGCTGCCTGACGCCCTGCACCAGGCGCCATCGAACCGAAGCGGGATACGAGGTCTATGAGCGATGGCTCATGCCCGCGGGAAGCCAGCCAGAGCCTTGAACCCTCGGCAAAGTCTTGCCCGCTCAGGGCGGCCAGGGCTGCACGATCGACGGTGTTCCCATCCAGCTTGCTCAACCACTTGAGGGACCACAGGGCGGCGGAGGGGGTCCGGGTCAGGTTGTCCAGAAGGTCCGGCACCAGCGTGCCAAGCCGAGAGGGTGCGAGGCTGCTGTCATAGGTGGTGATGCCTCTCACCTGGAAACGGTGAGGATCTTTCGTCACCCAGTAAGGCCCACCGTGTACGTGGGCCCCGCCGACCATCCCTTTGCCGCTCGCAGCGCTTTCTATCGGAATGTCGTGACCCAGCGTCAACGGATCGATGGATCCTGGAAGCACCTTTCCGGAGACGATCTGCGGAGGGCTCTTCATGAAGGACCCGGAGCGTTCCAGCGCATAGACGGAGGCGACCGAAGGGTTGCCATGATAGACCCCCGTACCAAGAAGCTGGCGCTTGGCCGGGATGAATCCTTCCTGTGCGATGGCGTCTCCTGCCCTCGTGCCATGGTGAAAGGGATGCGCGGCCAGGCGCTCCCGGCTAGCCAGTTGCTTCCAGGCTTGCCTGCTCTCCGGGCCCGGTACGATCCGTTCATGCCGGATCATGGCCTCGGCAGTGGCCAGGCGCAGGCCAAGCGGGACATCCTCTTGCCCCTCGGCAATTCGATGGGCCAGGGCAGCGACCGCCCGTCTTTCCTCCGGGGCCCGCGTCCGGAAACCGGGAGAGAGTCGCGTCAAGGCTTCGACTTGTAACTCGTTCCGGAAATCATCGGTAGGGCGGAAGAACTCGATCCACGGTCGTCCTCCGAGCTTTCCCGGGGCTTCCCCTCGACCCACGGCGGCTCTGTAGGTGTCCATGAAGGGGCCGAAGGTCTCGCGATCGATGAAGACGTGAGAGACGTCTCCGCCAGCCCAGTCCAGGGACACGGAGGCTTCTTCCCCCCTCAGGCGGAAGGTGTGCTCCTGACGCATCCGATCATGAGCCCCCGCGAGGCGCTCCGAGAGGCCTGCGTCTTGCTCCTTGATCCGGCTCGTTCCCGTTTCGGACAGGACCGCGAGGCCTTTTCCACTGGCTTCGATGCCGGGGTGATCCGGAGCCCCGCTGTACAGGGTCGAGGTTCGGGGCGAACGGCCACGGGCCCACAGTCCTGCATCCAGGTCGATCGTGGCCGTGACGGGGTAGAGGTTGGCCGGCCGAGGCCGGGTCAACAACCCGAGGCGATCGGCGACGGGTGTCGCGACGGCTTTCTGCATGCCGGATGGATGGGCAAGAAGGGGCGGGGCACCGGATTTCCGGAGCGCGCGCTCGATATCGCTCTTCATCGCGCGAAGCGGATTGAGGTTGAACCAGCTCATGGGGCCTCGTTTCGAATGCTTTCGTGAGTCTTGTGCCCAGAGCTTGGCCAGTTCGAACTTCAGATTTTCTTTAACCTTGCTATAATACAGATCACAAACAGGCCTCGATGGGGAGGTCTGATGTGCCCGAAAGGAACTGCAATGACGCAAGTCCCTCGCCTCGGCCTCGCCTCCTGGCCCTTCGATCCCGTCTGTGGCAAAACGCTCGACCTCTCGGAAGCTCTCGGTCCAGTCGTGGCCGGTGGCAAGCGGGTCTTTTTCTGCTCTTCCGGCTGTCAGTCCAGGTATCTGCACCAGGTTTCCCATGACCGCCGTGCCGTCTCACCTCGGCTTCGCCCTGCCCGGGTGACTTTCGCCTGACGTGGAAGCGAACCCTCCGGGGTCAGGCCTCGCCCCGATGGGGCGAGGCTTTTTTTCTTTCGGTTAAACGGGTGTTTCGTCACAGGCGATCGCGGGTACACCATGCTAGCGTCGGTGGGTTCAACTTGAGGAACCGAGTGCTATGGCCGACATCCGCGTGGGACGAAACCAGATTCCGGATCCCCGGACCGGCGTGTCCGGTTCGTCCGGTGGTGTGGGGGGTCCTGTCAGGGCTCCCGGTCCGCTCACGCTCGAGCAGCAGGCCGCCCAGCGTCCAGAAGGACCGCGTTACTTCGGGTTTCACACCGATTCATCCATCGGCGCTCGTCTGGCCCAGCAGGGGGTCGCGCCCAACGCCACCAATCTGCGCATTGCCCGTGACATGTTGCGCTACGGGATCCCGCTCGATCCGACGATGCTCTCCCATTTCCGTCAGCTCTGGCAGGGCCTCGGCGGCGGATCGCTCGTCGAGCTCGAGGCCCTGCTCGCGCTCTTCTCGAGTGGTCTCGAGCCCGGACCAGACCAGATCCGTCAGATGATGTCGCTGTACTCGATGGGACCCGTCAGCCAGCGCCTCGGCCAGCTCACGATGGGCCTCCAGGGATACGAGCAGTTGCCGGCCACCGCCGAGTTGCGCCAGCTTCTGGGTCAGTACTGGCGGCTCGGTTCTGCACCGGGGGCATTGCCCGGTGATCTGCCCCGCTTTCAGGCCCTGCTCGACCGGATCGAGTCCCTCCTCTCCGGCCCTGCCATGGACCGCCTTCCGGCGAATCTCCGGGATGAGGCCAGCAAGCTGCTCGAGGTCCGGCAGGCCCAGCACATGCTCTTGCCTGCCGAGACCCGCAAGTTCTATGTCCCGTTCCACCAGTGGCAGGAGCAGACGCCCATGCCCGGTGAGTTGCTCATCCAAGGGCCCGCTCCCACGGGCGGACCTGCCGGCTATGCCCAGGTCACGCTGGCCGTCGAGACACGAACGATGGGGCGTGTCGTCCTCGATTTCACCGCGATCCGCGAGCACCTCACGCTCAAGGTCGAGGTCCAGGACGCCTCCGTCAAGCAGCGACTCGAGCGCGGATTTCCCGATCTCCGGCACCGTCTGGTGCAGCGCTCGACGTATGCCGTGGCGACCATTCTCTGTCAGGAGACGGGCGGGGCGCGTTCCATCTCGCTCTTGCTGCCCAGGAGACGGGATCCCCGTCGACTGGGTCGTGCGATCGGAGTGATCTAGATGAGTGATGGACGAGGCTCGCGCCCTGAACGTCGGATTTCTGGCCGCACCGGTCCGCAGGACCGCGCGGCCGAGCGGCTCCCCGCCCGCATGGTGTCAGCGGATCGGGCGCTCGAGAAGTTGCCTGAACTCGGGATTCCCCCCGAACTGATGGCCGTCATCGTGGAAACCCTCGAGTACGTCAACCGGATCGACCAGGAGCCGGAACGACGTCGTCCAGGAAACCGGAGGTAAGGCGTGTTTCGCGGTGTTTACACGGCAGCGACCGGCATGGTCTTCCAGATGAAGCAGGTCGACCTCATCGCCAACAACCTGGCCAATGTCGAGACCAACGGTTTCAAGCGCAAGGAATTGCTGGCCACGACCTTCGGCGATCTCGTCGTGAAGTTTGCCCATCAGGCCCCCGGGACGGATTCCACGGTCGGTACGGGCGTGAAGGTCGATGGGGTCGCTCGATTCGAGACGGCGGGAAACCTCGTGCAGACGGGGAATCCGCTGAATCTGGCTCTGGCCGGCCCCGGGTATTTCCTCGTGCGCTCCCCGGACGGCACCGAGAAGCTCACGCGGGACGGAGACTTCCAGATCGACAATCTCAGCCGCCTCGTCTCCCGGGCCGGTGATCTCGTCCTCGATGCCGCCCGACGGCCTATCGTTCTCGATGGCGACCTCAGGACCATGAAAGTTGCCGAGAATGGCCAGGTCAGCCTGGGAGACCAGCCTCTGACGAACCTGATGGTCGTCAACCCGCCTGCCGAGGCTCTGGAAACGCGTTTCCCCCTGGCCCCACCCGGGCTCACGCCGATGATCCAGGACATCAACCTCCGTCAGGGCTTCCTGGAGCACTCGAACGTCAACGTCGTCACCGAGATGGTTTCACTGCTCGGTGCAAACCGGATCTACGGGTTCGGACAGAAGATCATCTCGGCCCAGGATCAGATGCTCCAGAAGGCCGCCAACGACCTCGGTCGTACCTCGTGATGCCTGCCGCGAAAGGAGTCCACCACTCATGATCCACGCCATCTGGACCGCCGCCACGGGCATGCAGGCCCAGCAGATGCGTATCGACACGATCGCCAACAATCTCTCGAACGTCAACACGACCGCTTACAAGCGCTCGATGGTCGACTTCCAGGATCTGCTCTACCAGACCGTCAATCAGCCCGGCACGGACTCCGCGGGCGTCCAGATCGGTCTGGGCGTTCGTCCCGTCGCCGTGACCAAGCTTTACGAGCAGGGTAATCTCCAGATCACCAACAATCCCCTGGATCTCGCCATCGACGGTGAGGGGTTCTTCCGGGTCAACCTGGCCAACGGACAGATCGCCTACACGCGCGATGGTTCCTTCAAGCTGGACAGCGCGGGGCAGCTCGTCACCTCGGGTGGTTATCCGATCGATCCGGCCATCAACCTCAACGGCGCGACGGGGATCGTCGTCCGACAGGATGGGGCTGTCTTCACCACCAATGCCCAGAACGAGCAGAATCAG
>JBEIFE010000077.1:0-7145 GCA_040382575.1 Candidatus Sericytochromatia bacterium | reverse complement strand
CGATCGCAGGGCTCGCGGAGCCTGAGTTCTCGCATCCGGACGGCACGGTCATGCGTGCCGGGTGATGATTCCCGAGCCAACCACGATGTCCCCGTCATAAACCACGGCCAGCTGGCCCGGGGTCACCGCGAAGCGGGGTTCGACCGCTTTCACCATGATGCGGCCGTCCGTGCCCGGCTGGAAAAGGGCTTTCACGGGCGCCGTCCGGTAACGGGTCTGGACTTCGGCTTCGAAGGGCGCGTCGCTGGGCGCATGACTCACCCAGTGAAAGTGCTCCAGTGTCCAGTCCTGTCGAAAAGCGGCCTGGCGAGGTCCGACGACGACCTCGTTCCGTTCGGGGTCGAGGCGAACCACGTACAGGGGATCCGGGTGAGTCAGCCTCAGCCCGCGGCGCTGTCCGACGGTGTGATGGGCGAGGCCCTCGTGGCGTCCGAGTATCTGACCATCCACGTGTCGGACGATACCCGGCTCCCGGGGGCCCAGCTCCCGGTCGAGGAATTCCCGGGTGTCCCCCATGACGAAACAGACGTCTTGCGAGTCCGGAGTGCCGGCCACCCCGAGATCGGCCTCGGCTGCCAGCTGACGCACCTCGGCTTTCGTGAGGTCACCCAGGGGGAATCGGGCCCGGGCCAGTTGCGTCTGGTCGAGACGCGCCAGCATGTAGGACTGATCCTTGCTGGCATCCCGGCCCCGGAGCAACTGCCAGCGACCGGTCGCTGCATCCTGCCGGGTTCGCACGTAGTGCCCCGTGGCGAATGCCGTGACATCCAGTTGCCAGGCTGCTTCCTCGAAGAGTTCCTCGAAGCGGACGGTCGCGTTGCAGAGGACGCACGGGTTGGGTGTCACTCCTGCTGCCACGCCCGCCAGGTAAGGATCGATCACGCGCTGCCGGAACGAGCGCTGCACGTCGATCACGTGGTACGGGATCCCCAGTCGGTCCGCGACGTCCCTGGCCGCGAGCTGGGAACGGGTGTCGCAGCAGCGGGACTCCCGCACGTTGAGGCTCGTGACCCCCACGATCGCGTGACCTTCCCGCTGCAGCAACCAGGCCGCGACGGCGCTGTCTACGCCGCCACTCAGGCCGACGGCGATGCGAAGGGGGGCATTAACCGGATCCATGCCGTCATGGTATCACGCTCCCCTTCTGCCTCGCCCGTTCGTCGTCCTACCCTCACCAGCTCCAGAGGCGGCGGTAACCGAAGCTCGCATAAGGGGTGTAATAGCTGCCGACCGGTGTCAGGTAGGGGTATACATAATACGATGAATCGGTGTCGTAGTACGGGTACCAGGCTGAGCCGCTCCATGCGTACGGGTAGTAGTACCCCGCATACGGGTAGTAGCCCAGCCCGCCATATCCTCCCCCCCATCGTCCGCCCCAGCGTCCGCCCCAGCGTCCGCCGAAGCCTCCCCTGCCCCCGAATCCGCCCCGTCCGCCGAATCCGCCCCGTCCGCCGAACCGCTGCACCTGGCGATCGCCGGACATGCTGACGTCGTCCTTGATGAGAGCGGGGTCGATCTTCAGCAGCCGTTTCGCCGCATCGGCGGCCTCGATGCGGACGGGTAGTTTCGCGAGTACCTCGCGCTGGAAGGTTTCGTCTGCAAGGGATTGCACCTCTCGGCTACCGGGGTCTGGTCTCGACCCTGCCGGATCCGAAGTCGCGGTCGGGGGAGCTGCCGAACATGCCAGCAAGCTCAGGGTGGCGAGCCCTGGCAATGCCAGGTGGATCACGCGTCGCATGGACATCCTCCTTGCTCATCGCGCCCCATCTGGGGGACGACGCGGCGGATCATGGAGAGCATCGGCGCCCCGCGCAATCCTCGGTTCCCGGGGCGAGATCGTTAAGTTTTTCTCCGCGTGCCGTCCGATACGGCAAGGCAATGCCCACGGGGTACAATGCCAGTGGCGAGCAATGGTGCTCGCTGTCTGGGGGAACCCGTGGGCAAGGTTGGCCTGGTTCTATGTGGCGGTGTCGCCAAGGGCGCTTACGAGGTGGGAGTCCTGCGGGCTCTTGCCGAACGGAACGTCATTCCCGATGTGATCGTCGGGATCTCGGCAGGGGCCATCAACGGGGCTTTTGCGGCACGTCACATCAGTGCCGGTACCTTCAGCGGTCAGGCCATCGAGGCCGAACTCGCGCGATACTGGAGACGCTCCGTCACGGCGCATCATCTCTACCACGGCTATGACCGGCTCGACGGGGGCGAACTCGAGCGCAGGAATCTCCGGACCCTCTTCAAGCGTATCGGGGTCGACCCGCTCGCCAGACGCTACGTTCCGCGCCTGGGACTGGATTCCCTTCTCGCCTTCGAAGAACTCATCCGCGGGGATTTCGCCTCCCTCATCTCTCACCACTTCATCCGGCAACTCTGCGAGGAGAACCTCACCTATCCCGGCGAGGTCCAGCGCGAGGTCAAGCTGTCCCTGGTGGCCACGGATCTGATGGGCTGCACGCGCCTGTCCGATGACATGGAACTCACCACCCACTATGCCCGGTACGAGGATTTCACGTTCGATCGTTCCCTGGACCACGCGTCCTGGGCTGAGACGCTGCCCCGCATGGTCCGGATGATCGAGGCGAGCAGTTCCTTCCCGTTCCTGTTCCCTCCGACCCCCGACGAGGCCACGGGGGGCATGCTATTCGATGGCGGCCTGTGGGATAACGCACCGATCGGACGGGCGATCCGTCTCGATCCCGAGGTCGATACGGTGATCGTCGTGTCCGGATGCACCACCGTCGAGCGACCCGACGCGGAGCCCGATACGCTGTATAGCATCCTGGGGCGGGTTTTCACGATGCTGTCGGGCCGTTTCGTCGTGCAAAACTACCGGAAGGTCATGCAGCAGAACCGCAAGCTTGGCCATCTCGAATCGCTGCTCAAGCGGGGCAAGGACGGTCGTGTCTTGCCGAACCGCTTCAACCAGACGCTCGCACTCGCTGCGGGTTACAAGAGCCTCGAGGATCTCACCAGCCGGAGGATCGTGAACCTGGTTCCGATCTTCCCGAAGCCCTCCCTGCCCGGGGACGTCTTCGCGGGGTTCTTCGATTCCAAGCTCCGTGACATGTATATCCGGCAAGGCTACGATGACGCTCTCCTCGCGCTGGCCAGGCGTCCTGTCACGGGGCTCGACGCCGAGGTCGAGGGTTCCATGACGGAACTCGAGGGAGCGGTCATGTTCTCTCCATCCGTGGAAATCGATTCGAGCCTCACGGATCGGACGGCGAGCTAGCGCGACGGATCGCGCGTCCGGCGTACGGTCACCAGGGGGCCCGTACCGCGATTGCCCACCATGCCGGTTCGGGCCGTCCGTCCCCCGGGCAGCGGGACTTCCCGTAGTTCGTAGGCGATCGCCATCACGATCACGCCCAGGGCAAACATCCAGTGTCCCCAGAAGGGGACGGTAAGGGCGGCGACCACGATGATCAGCCACAGGGCGTTTGCGAGCATGTTCCGGTTGCTCATGTGGGTCCGTCCCCTTTCAGCAGCACGACCGTGATGCGACGATTCGCATCGGCGTAGGGATGTTCGGGATCGAACGGGCGCGAGGTGGCGAAGCCCCGGACGCTCGCGATGCGCGTTTCGCGGAGGCCGAAACCCACCAGCAGAGCACGCGCCTGGTTGGCCCGGTCCGTGGAAAGTTCCCAGTTGGTATACAGTCCTTTGCCCGTCACGGGATGTGCGTCCGTGTGGCCGCCGATACTCACGCCGTTTCCGAATCCTTGAAGGGCGCGCGCTACCTGCTGGAGCAGGGTCCGCATCTGGGCCGTGGGTACGGAGGATCCCGGTGCGAAATTTGCGCGGTTTCGCGGATCCAGCAGGGAGATCTCGAGCCCCTCGCTGGTCTGGCGGATCTCGATCTGGTCACGGAAGGGCCAGAGTTCTCCTTCGAGGACGGATTCACGGACGGTGTCCTCGACGGCCTGGAGGGAGGCGACTGGCTCCGGGACGAGCATCATCACGGTCTGCGGCATGATGGGTGCCCGGGCCACGATGGTGTCGTCGCGGCCATCGGGCTTGAGATCGAGCAGGCTGGCGCCCTGGTCATGCCACATCCCCCCGGTCTTGAAATACGAGGCGAGGGCGGGACGCTTCTCCTTGGGGACCATGTTGACCAGCCAGAGGATCATGAACAGTGCCATCATGGAGGTCACGAAGTCGGCATAGGCAACCTTCCACGCCCCGCCATGGTGGCCTCCGCCATGCCCCCCCTTGCTGCGGCGTCCCATTTTCAGGCTCCCACGGCTGCCGGTTCGAGGGTTGCTTGCTGCCCGTCCTCTCGCGGCTTGCCTGCGAGGAGGGCTTCGGCCTCAGCGGCAGAAGGCCGGAGATGGCTCGGGATGGCCTGGCGAGCGATCTCGATGCAGATCCCCGGATCTGCGCCTCCCACGAAGGCCGCGATCGCCTCCCGGATGCAGACGAAGTATCGCGCCGAATCCCGGGCACGACCCTCCATGTTGACCCCGAGGGGTTGGATCATGCCGTAAGAGAGCAGCAGGCCCAGGAACGTCCCGATCAGGGCCGCCGAGATGTGATGTCCAAGCACCTCGGCAGGTGCGCTCAGGAACTGAAGCGAGATCACGATCCCGAGCACGGCTGCGACGATACCCAGTCCGGGAAGGGCGTCCGAGACCCGGGACATGGCGGCAGCCGGGAGTCCCGCCTCTTCATGGTGCGTTTCCATCGCGACGTCCATCGCCAGTTCGACGTAGGCAGGTGGGGCCTGATAGCTCATCGTCAGGCGCAGGGCGTCACAGATGAAGTCCAGCGTGTGATGGTCCTCGACGATCGAGGGAAAGCCCCCGAAGAGGTCAGAATGATGCGGGTCGTTGATATCGGCCTCCGTCTGGAGAAAGCCCTCGCGGCGGGCTTTCTGGAAGATCGCGTACAGGCACTGCAACAGTTCCTCGTAGGTCTGCCGCGTGAACTTCGACGGACCGAATATGGCCGGGATCTCAGCGGCGAGCTGCTGAAGGACGTGCAGAGGGGTCGCCACCACCAGCGCACCACCGGCCGCACCACCGATGATGAGAAATTCGGCGGGCTGGAAGAGCATGCCGAAGGGCCCGCTCTCGGCGAGGAAGCCGCCGAAGACTCCGACGAACACGACCACGAGGCCAATGACGGCCGTCATGCAGGGTCCTTTCCGTTGAGGCTGGAGCGTGGGAGGCTGAGAAGGGCCTCCTGGGCCCGCCAGGGCTCACGGGTGAAATATACCCCTCATCCATTGCCGTGACTCATTAAGGACGTCATATATACGGGTCACAGGTGTCGCGAATCGAGTGAGCGGATGTCATCTTCCACCATCTGGCCATGCGTCCGGGCATGCCCGATAATGGAAGGGTTTCCCTTGCGCGTGTACTGGAGATCCCCGGTGAAGGTCTGTCCAAGCTGTGGCTACAAGGATCAGGCGGCTTTCTGCAAGCATTGTGGTGCCCAGATGGTCAGCGAGGAGCGTGCCGAGTTCCTCCAGACTCCCGGTTACACCGGTATCACCGTTCCTCCTCCCACGGCGACGGAGGGGCGCAAGGTCTCCGAACTGACCCCGGGGGAAGATTTCGACGAGGTTGGCTTCGATGCCGAGGCTTCGTCGTCCTGGGGTGGAGTGGGAATCGTGGTCCTCATCGTCGTCGTCGTTGCCGTCTGGGTGATCGCCCGGGTGACGGGTGCTAACCCGTAGGAGACTCCGCTTGGCCAATCTGATGGGGCAATGTGCCCTCAAGCCCACGTCTCGCGATCCGATCGAGACCTGCCTGGACCTCCACCGTCATGCCGCCGGCAATCCCGTGTATGCGCTGCGCTCGGAGCCGGCTCGCGAATCGGCCTCACCGTGGCGGATCTCGCCGGAGCCCTTCTGCATCAGCAAGCAGAGCTATCTGTTCCTGAAGGCACTCGGGAACCATCTGCTCCGCTTCTACCAGGCGGCCAACCAGCTGTACCTCGATAGCGTCCGTGGGCACCACGAGGCCTGGATCGCGGCCTATCTCGACCACGGGAAGCCCGAGCACATGATCGAGTTCGGGCGTATGAACCGCCAGAAGCGTCTGCTGCCCGGCTTGATCCGCCCCGACCTCGTGTACACCGAGGATCATCGCTGGATCGCGTGTGAGTTTGATTCCATCCCCGGCGGCCAGGGGTTCGTGGGCAGCCTTTCGGAAGCGTATCACCAGCAAGGATTCGACGTCGTGGGGGGCGCTGACGGCATCCTTGACGGCTTCATGCGACTCGTTCACACGCAGATCGGGGAAGCGACGGACCCCTTCGTCGCGATCGTCGTCTCACAGGAGTCCCGTGACTACCTCGCGGAACTCACGTGGCTTGCCAGTGCCCTCCGGCAGCGCAAGGGACTGAGCGTCGAGGTGGTAGCTCCGCAGGATCTTCGCTATGCCGACGACGCGCTGTGGGTGGATGATCGCCGGGTCGACATGATCTATCGCTTCTTCGAGCTGTTTGATCTGAAGAACATTCCCCGCGCCGAACTCGTCATGTACGCGGCCAAGAAGCAGCAGGTCGTCGTCACGCCCCCGTTCAAGGCTCAGCTCGAGGAAAAGATGTGGTTCGCGCTTTTCCATCATCCCGCCCTCGAGGCGTGGTGGCGAACGGCGCTCGGTCCGGAGACCTTCACGGCTCTCCAGGATCTCATTCCCCGGACATGGATCCTCGATCCTCGCCCGTTGCCGCCACACGCCGTGATCCCGGGGTTGTCGGTGGGCGATCGCCCCGTCCGTCGGTGGGCCGATCTCGAGGCCACCACCAAGAAGCAACGGGAATATGTCGTGAAACCATCGGGCTTCTCGGAGCTCGCCTGGGGGAGCCGTGGCATCTCTTTCGGCTCGGACACCCCGCAGGCGGAGTGGGGCGATCGGCTGCGCGAAGCCGTCGCGGCCTTCGATCAGGTGCCGCATCTGCTTCAGGAATATCACAAGCCCGTCAAGGTCCAGGGACGTTACCTCGATGTCCCGAGTCGCGAGATCCGGACCTTCACGGGACGGGCCCGGTTCTGTCCCTATTACTACGTCGAAGGCGAGCAGGCCCATTTGCACGGGATCCTGGTGACGCTTGTCCCGGCGGACAAGAAGGCCATCCACGGGATGTCCGAGGCCGTGATGATGCCGGCCATGGTCGAGTGAACGCCGCCGGGCCGGGGG
>JBEIFE010000076.1:0-7169 GCA_040382575.1 Candidatus Sericytochromatia bacterium | reverse complement strand
GGGCACCGGTGTGGACGATCTGCTCGACCTCGTGGCCCTGGGGTCGATCGCCGATGTGGCCCCACTGGTGGGTGTCAACCGGACGCTGGTCACCCGGGGCCTTCACCGGATGGCGACGCGTCCCCGGCCCGGTATCCAGGCGCTGGCTGACGTGACACGCATGCACTCACTCGCCGCCATCACGGCCATGGACGTGGGTTTCCGTATCGCTCCACGCATCAATGCAGCCGGACGGATGGAGCATGCCGAGACGGCCCTGAAGCTTTTGCTTGCCGAGACGCTCCGGGATGCCCGGATTCACGCCGACCAGCTCGAGCTCATCAACCAGCGACGCCAGGACGTCTCGCGCCAGATTGAAGCCGAAGCCCACGCGATGCTCGATCGGTTCGAACATGACGACGTGATCGTCCTGGCTCGCGAGGAGTGGCATCGGGGCATCCTCGGAATCGTCGCGGCCCGGCTCATGGAAGCCACTCAGCGTCCCGTCATCCTCATGGGGGCCGACGGGGGCTCCTGGAAGGGTTCCGGGCGCTCACCCGGGGCCATCAATCTTTGTCATGCGCTCGAGTCGTGCCGTCATCTGCTCCAGAAGTTCGGTGGGCACGCGCAGGCCGTCGGCGTCACGCTCGAAAGAACCCGCCTCGAGGAGTTTCGGCTGGCGCTCGCCGAGGCGATCCGTTCCCAGTCGGTCGACTGGCAGGCGATGGCGACTCCCGTGGTCGATGCCGAACTGGAACTGGGGGAGCTGACACCCGAGGTCGTCCGTGATCTCGAGCGGCTTCAGCCGACGGGGCAGGGGAACCCCGAGCCCGTCTTCGGCATCCGCGACGTGCAGGTTCTCCACCAGGGGACGCGGGGAGCCGAAAAGCAGGTCTTGTTCCTCGAGCTCCAGGATGACACGGTACTCCGGGAGGCCGTCGGGTTCCGGATGGGCGGCCTGCATCCGGTGCCGGATCGGGTGTCGGTGCGGGTCACCCCGGAGTTCAACCATTTCCGGAACCAGGCGCGTCTCCAGTTGCGCCTCCATGAGGTTCAGGGAGTCGAGTCTCCGGCCATCCTCCGGGTATAAGACTCGAACGTCGCATGCCCCGGGCGCCGGTGACCAGGGTCGATGATGACCTGACGACCCGCAGAGCCCCACTCGCCTGCCGGAGCGATCTCCCCGGCATACAGGAAGTTGCCGGATGAACGTGACTGCCACCGATTCTTTGACGAGTGTGATGAGGCGTTATGCCTCGCCCGAGGAGATTGCCCTGGTCGAGAAGGCCTATGCCTTCTCGTTCGCCAAGCACGAGGGCCAGTTCCGCAAGAGCGAGGAGCCCTACATCGTCCACCCTTACGAGGTGGCCCTGATCCTCGCTCAGCTCGAGGCCGACGGGGCGACGGTGGCGGGCGGTTTGCTTCATGACGTTCTCGAGGACACCGAGGTCACGCCCGAGGAGATGACGAAGCGCTTCGGTGCGGAGGTCTGTCGGCTCGTCGAGGGCGTCACCAAGCTCGAGAAGCTCAAGTTCTCCTCCAAGGAAGAGCGCCAGGCCGAGAACTGCCGGCGCATGTTCGTGGCGATGGCCAAGGATGTCCGCGTCATCCTGATCACGCTGGCCGACCGCCTCCACAACATGCGGACGCTCAAGCACATGCGTCCCGAGAAGCAGGTCGAGATCTCGCGCGAGACCCTCGAGATCTTCGCGCCACTGGCCCACCGGCTCGGTATGGGAAAGATCAAGTGGGAGCTGGAGGACATGGCCCTCCGCTACCTGCATCCGGACCAGTACTACGAGATCGCCCGCTTGCTCGGAGAGCGTCGCGAAGAGCGTGAACGTTACATCGACGAGATCAACTCGGCGATCCGGGACGAACTCGGACGGGTCGGCATCGCGGGTGCCGAGGTCTACGGTCGCCCGAAGCATCTTTACAGCATCTTCCAGAAGATGCAGGGTCAAGGTAAGGAATTCTCCGACCTGTTCGACATCACGGCCGTCCGGGTACTGGTCGATTCTATCCGCGAGTGCTACGAGGTGCTGGGCGTCGTCCACTCGGTGTGGCGTCCGCTTCCCGGCCGCTTCAAGGACTACATCGCGATGCCCAAGCCCAACATGTACCAGTCGTTGCACACGACGGTCATCGGGCCGGCAGGCAAGCCCGTCGAGGTCCAGATCCGGACTCGCGAGATGCATCGTATCGCCGAATACGGCGTCGCGGCCCACTGGCGCTACAAGGAGAACCGTGACGGTGGGGGCGCGCTCGACGAGTCCGAGCACAAGCTCACCTGGCTCAAGCAGCTTCTCGAATGGCAGGGGGACGTCAAGAACAGCCAGGAGTTCGTCGAGGCGGTCAAGGGCGACCTCCTCACGCAGGAGGTCTTCGTCTTCTCCCCGCGCGGAGATGTCATCGACATGCCGCCTGCTTCCACACCCATCGACTTCGCCTATCGCGTTCACACCGACGTGGGTAATCGCTGCATCGGGGCCAAGATCAACGGTCGCATCGTCACGCTCGACACGGTTCTCAAGAACGGAGACATCATCGAGATCATGACGACCAAGCAGGGTCGTCCATCGCTCGACTGGCTCAACTTCGTCGCGACTGCCGGAGCGCGTAACAAGATCCGGGCCTGGTTCCGCAAGCACCGGCGCGATGAGCACATCCTGCTCGGACGCGAGGCCCTGGAGCGCGAACTCGGTCGTAACGGGCTCGAGCAGCTGATCAAGGGTGACAAGCTGCTCGGCATCGCCCAGAAAATGAATTACAAGGAGGTCGACGACCTCCTCGCGGGCATCGGCTACGGCGAGAAGACCTCGATGCAGGTGGCCAACCTGGTGCGTGCCGAGATGGCGCCTCCCGAGCCCGAAATGCCCATCGCGAAACCGAAGCCCCTCGGGAAGAACCACAACCACCGCGGCATCCTGGTCGACGGGGAGCCCGGGATGCAGGTCCAGGTCTCGAAATGTTGCTCCCCCGTTCCCGGCGAACCCATCGTGGGGACGGTGACGCGGGGGCGCGGGATCAGCATACACGCCGCGGATTGCCTGAACGTCCAGGCGGCCGAGCCCGGCCGTCGCGTCCATGCGAGCTGGGCCGGGATGGACGAATCCACGACCTACCCCGTCGAGATCGCGGTCGAGGTCTTCGATCGCGTGGGGGTCCTCAAGGACGTCTCGCAGGCCATGGCGGACACGAAGACGAACATTCGCACGGTCAAGGTCCGGCAGGCGCGCCACAAGATCGTCGTCATCACGCTCATCGTCGAGGTCCATCACATGGCGCACCTCTCCCGGGTACTCGGCGCGCTCCAGCGCATCGCCGACGTGCTGAAGGCCTATCGTGTCGCCAAGACCCAGCAGGGGGCCGCATCCACCGCTTCGCGGAAGAGCTAGCAGGAGGCTCGTTGAACGTCCATCTCGCCACCACGAGCGCCCACAAGCTCGCCGAGTTCGTACCCTTGCTCGCGGATTCGACCCTGTCCCTCACGGCCATGCCGGCCCCCCTCGACATCGAGGAGACGGGCCAGACATTTGCCGAGAATGCGCGATTGAAGGCCCTCACGGCGGCTCGCCACTGGGGTCGACCTTGCCTGGCCGACGACTCCGGTATCGCGATCCGGGCGCTCGAGGGGCGGCCGGGGATCCATTCGGCGCGCTACGCCGACACGGATGCTGCGCGAATCGCTCGCGTCCTGGGAGAGCTCGAGGGCGCGAGGGACCGGGGAGCGTCCTTCCACTGCGCGCTGGCCCTGGCCTGGCCCGACGGTCAACTGGTCGAGGTCGAGGGCGTCGTGGACGGGGTGGTCACGCGCGCTCCGCGCGGGGCGGGCGGATTCGGTTACGATCCGGTCTTCGAGGTCGCGGGTACGGGACTCACCTACGCGGAACTCACAGCCGACGACAAGAACCGGCTCTCGCACCGGGCCGTGGCCGTGAGTCTCTTGCTCGAGCGCCTCTCCGCGGGGGATCTGCCGGGCCAACCGACGGCCGCCACGCCGCTCGCCACGACCTGACGTCCGACGCCATGTCCCGGACCCGCGTGCTCGTCGTGAGCGATACCCATGGCAAGGCCAACCTGCAGGCGATCGCCGCGCTGGCCCGCGAGGCCGATCTGCTGGTGCATCTGGGGGATGGCTTCGGCGATGGTCAGCGTCTGGCAGCCATGCAAACCACGCCGGTGGTGCAGGTGACAGGCAACCATGACGCACCGCTCACCCTCGTGCCCGAGAAGGTGATTCACCTGCAGGGATGGCCCATCCTGCTCGTGCATGGCCACCTGCACGGTGTGAAGCAGGGCCCCGCCCGACTGGCCCGGTATGCGCGGGAACAGGATTGCCGTCTGGTCCTGCATGGACATCTGCACCGCAGGCTGCACGACACCTCGGGCCCCGTGCCCGTGTTCTGTCCATCCAGTCCGTCGCATACCTACGATGCCCAGCCACCGGCCGTCGGCTGGCTGGAGGTCACGCCCACCGCGTACGAGGTGAAGTGGATCGAGGTCGCGCCGCGCGAGGCGGTCGGTGGGATCGCGCCCGGGGTCTGAAGGAGTTTGACGGGCAGGCGTCCCTCGGGGCTGCCTTGCTCGGTCAGCGCAAGAGGCGACCGGCGATCGCCCGTCCCTGCTGTTCGCCCCAACCATAACCCAGCCAGCCCGTGATGGCACCGAGTACACCGAGGGCCATACCGCCCACGCCCATGGCCCCGAACAGGGCTGCGACGGCACCGGCCGAGGCCGCGGCCATGAGGCCCCCGCCAGTCGCTCCTGCGATGTCGACCGATACGGTGCGAGCGGCTTGACCGACCGTTTCACGTCCGGACATGACCCGCACGGTGTGCGTGATGAGGCTCATGCCGCCCGCGATCAAAGCCGATAGCAGGCCGGCGCGACCGATGGTCCGCCCGGCATGACCGATGGCGCCCATGAACTGACCGGGCTGCGTGATGGCTCCGGGGATGGCTCCGATCGCCTGCTGGGCGGCCTCGATGTGACCGCCTGCGGCGTAGATTCGGTTGCCGAAGCGGATGAGGTCCTGCCAGCCGGATTCGCCGAGGTTCCGGGCGTCGGGCGTCGAGCCCCCCGGGGCGACGGCCGCTGAGGAGGCCGGACCAGCCAGGGATGGGTCGGTTGCAGGACCGCCACCGACCTGCACGCGCGAGCCAAGCATCAGGCGATCGCCGGTCACGGGCGTGTAGGTGCGGGGCCCCGCGACGGGCGGGGATTCGACGGGAAGCGCATAAGCTCGTTCCACGCCGGTGGACGGGATCTTCATGCCGGGCAGTTCGACCGCGGCGCCGAACGAGCGCCCGGGAACCGGAAACGGATTGGCAGCGTTCGACTGGATCATCGGGACCCCTCCCGGAACGAGCGAAGCGGATGGCCGAGGGCCCGTGGCCCCCACATCCACCTTGTCCGATGTTCGAAAGGCGTTAAAAGTAAAGACTGATTTAATGTTGAGCAAAACTTGTTCGTCAGAGGCCCCGCAGCGTGCGCTCCGCGTCGATGCAGCCCTGTCCGAATTCCGGATCGAAGCCCGGGGCTCCGAGATCCCGTGCCCCGGCTCGGATCCGCTCGGCTACCTGGTCGACGCCGAGATCGGGCCGCACGCTCCGGATCAGGGCTGCCAGCGCCGCGACGTGCGGCGTGGCCATCGAAGTGCCCGAGAGCGTCCAGTAGCGTCCGTCGCGGATCGTGGAGAGGATGTGGTCGCCCGGCGCGGTCACGGCCATCCATACGCCCATGTTCGAGAACGAGGCACGGGAATCGTCCTGGGTCGTCGCGCCCACGGCCACCACGCCCTTGCAGGCTGCCGGGTAGAAGGCCGAGAACTGGCCGTCGTTGCCCATGGCGGCCACGACCACCGCCCCCTTGCTCCGGGCGTAATCCGTCGCGGCCTTCTTGGCGTCGTAACCGTTGCGGCTGCCGATGCTGAGGTTGATCACGTGGTCGCCGGGGTCGGCGGCCCAGACGATGCCCTCGCAGATGGTAGCCACGTCCCCTGCCCCCTGGGCATCCATGACCTTCACGGCCATGAGGCTCACGCCCGGGGCGACGCCGGCCATGCCGAGGCCGTTGTCGGCCGATGCGCCGACGATGCCCGCGACGTGGGTGCCGTGCACGTGGTCATCCTGCGGATCGTCGTCGCGGTTGACGAGGTCCGGGCCCTTGATCACGTGGTCGGCCCGTTCGGGATGGGTGTGGTCGATGCCGGTGTCGACGATCGCGACGACGGTCTCGCGGCGGCCGCGGGAGATGGTCCAGGCGGCCGGGACGTGGGCCTTCTCGAGCCCCCACTGCTGGTCGCGCATGGGGTCGACGGCCCGCATGCCGGGGCCGAGGAGACCCGGGACTCCCGGGACCCGGACGGCCTCTTCGCGGGGCAGACGGTTCACGGCATTCGGCTCGACCCAGCGCACACCGGGTTCGGCGCGCAGGAGCGTCATCGCCACGGTCACGGGGCCCTGCGGACGCATGACGGCCATCCCGAGCTGGGGGATCGTCCGGATCGTCTGGAGGCCATGCTTCTGCCCGAGGGTGGCCGTCATGCCCATGGATGAGATCCCGTCGAAGGCGACGAGGACCTCACCGCGCGTCCGTCTGGCGAGCGATTCCATCGAATCCTGTCATTAACCTGTGTAACGCGCAAGCGCCCCGCTAGAAGGCCTGGCCTCCCGCGGGGCGCGTCCTGGCGCGGAGGGTGATCAGCCCACGAGAGAGCGTGCCAGCGAGCGCCCGATGCGCTCACCGGGACCGTATCCGAGGACCCCGATCACGACGCTGGCGATCGTGAGTCCCACTCCCGTGAGTCCGATGGTCCCGAGCAGGATGCCGCCCAACCCGGCGAGCGCCGTGGCCGTGAAGCCTCCACCCAGTCCACCCGCGGCATCCACTGCGACGTGGCGGGCGGCCGAGCCCAGGGATTCCTTGCCGGAAAGAACCTTCAGCCCGTGCTCGATGAGGCTCAGGCCGCCGACGAGTGCAGCAGAGAACAGACCGGCCTTCGCAAAGGTTTTACCAGCCGTGAGGGCGGCACCGGGCAACTGACCCGGCTGTCCCAGGGCGCCCTTGATCCCCTCGATCGCCGAGCGAGCGGGTTCGAGATTTTTGTAGGCGGTGTAGCCTGCGGCGGCCTTCCGGATAAGGCCGGACGAGCCCAGCCCGGCATCGCGGTCGGAGTCCTCGTCGTC
>JBEIFE010000075.1:0-7201 GCA_040382575.1 Candidatus Sericytochromatia bacterium | reverse complement strand
GACCATCTTCTCGCCCTGGCGCGTCCGGTGCGAATGACGCGCGACGATCTCGCCGACGACGCTTGCGCGTGTCCCGGGTTGAAGCGCGTGAAAGCTCACGGCACCCACGACGGGCTCCCGGGACGCCTCCGTCACGACGAAGCCCAGCAGTTCGCGCTCGATTCTCTGGCGATCGGGGATGCCGTAATCGCCCAGGAGGGCGAGCCGTGACGGACTCGAGGACACCTCCTCGAGTGCGAACAGCCGTCCCTGGCCCGTCGTCCCACCGGCGGTCCTCGCGGCGGCGACCGGGAAGGCGAGCTCCCCGACGAGCGCGATCCGGCTCTGTCCCCACGTGTCGCAGGCTCCCAGCCGTACGAGCGTCTCGAGATCGGGACGCGCGAGCCGCGTCCGGACGCGCAGGTCCGCGAGGCTCCGGAACGGGCCACCCGTCTCGCGGGCTGCGAGCAGCGCCTCGATCGAGGCCGCCCCCAGCCCCGCGATCGCCATGAATCCCACCCGGAGCGTCCGATCCCCTTCGAGGGTCCACCGCGCCCCCGACCGGTTCACGCATGGCAGGGCGATCGACGCACCGGAGCTGCGCGCATCCTCGGCGTAGACGCGCATGGGGTAGTAGCCCATCCCGCTCGAGAGCACCGCGGCCAGGTACTCGAGGGGCCAGTGCGCCTTCAGGTACGCCTCGCGCACGGCCAGCGAGGCGCAGGCCGCCGCGTGGGCCTTCACGAAACCGTAACCCCCGAAGTGCGAGAGCAACTCCCAGACGCGGTCGATGGTCGACGGATCGCGTTCCAGGCGTTGCGCCCCCGCGAGGAAATCCTCGCGCAGGCGCTCGACCTCGGGCCGGATGCGCTTCGCGATGCCGCGACGGAGGTTGTCGCACTGGCCCATGCCGAGGCCCGCGAAGACGTGCGTGACCTGCATGCACTGCTCCTGGTAGAGGATGCAGCCGAAGGTGTGGGCCAGCACCTCGTCGAGGGACGGATCGAGCGATTCGACCGGCTCACGCCCGTGACGCCGCGCGATGTAGCGGGGCGTGATGCCGCCGTCGAGCGGGCCGGGGCGGTAGAGGCTCGTGATGGCCGTGACGTCGTCCATCCGGGAGGGCTGGAACTGCCGCAGGATGGCCTGCACGCCGCCCGATTCCATCTGGTAGATCCCGAGCGTGCGCCCCTGACCCAGCAGATCGAAGGCTGGCGGATCGTCGAGGGGCAAACGTTCGGCCGGGGTCTCGAGTCCGTGACGATCGCGGACGAGCCCGAGGGCATCCGAGAGCACGGCCAGGTTGCGGTTGCCCAGCAGGTCCATCTTGAGCAGGCCCAGGGCCTCGACGCCGTGCATCTCGAGCTGTGTCACGACGGGCCCCTTGGCCGAGCGCGCCAGCGGCAGGACCTCGACGAGCGGACGGTCGGCGATGACGATCCCGCAGGGGTGCAGCCCGAGATGCTCCGGGCGCCCCTCGAAGCGCATCGCGAGGCGCACGAGCGAGCGCACGGGCTCGCGCGAGAGGTCGAGATCGCGGCACTCCGGGGATCGGGCGATCGCCGTGGCGAGGTTTCCCGAGCCCGACCAGCCGGGCATGCGACGTGCCACCTCGGCGATCACGCGCTCCTCGAGCCCCAGGGCCGCCCCCGCGAGGCGCACGGCCCCGCGAGCGCCCACGTGCTGGTGCGTGGCGATACGGGCGACGCGGTCGGCCCCGTAGGTCCGGAAGCAGTACTCGACCAGATCGTCACGCCGGCGCCAGTCGAAGTCGAGGTCGATGTCAGGGAGGCCCTTGCGTTCGGGATTCAGGAAGCGCTCGAAGCACAGCACGTGTTCGAGCGGGCAGACGTCCGAGCAGCCCAGCAGGTAGAGCACCAGGCTCCCGGCGGCGCTGCCCCGGGGCAGTACGGGTATGCCCCGCGCGCGGGCCTCGCGCACGAGGTCCCAGGCGATGAGGAAGTAGTCGACGAAGCCCATCTGGCGGATGACCGAGAGCTCGTGCGCGAGGCGCTCGCGAGCCTCCTGGAAACGCGGGGTGCCCCCGTAGCGCCTCTCGAGACCGTCTTCCACGAGCCGGACGAACAGGGGTTCGGCATCGCCCGGTGCCACCAGCGGGAACCGGGGCAGTTTCCAGACCCCCAGCTCGGGTGTGAACCGGCAGGCCTCCGCGACGCGGTGCGTGGCCACGAGGGCCCCTGGCCAGTCCCGGAAGCCGTCGCGCCACTCCTGCGGCGTCAGCAGGTGGTGAAGGCCTTCCGGTGGCTCTCCCTGGCCGTGGGCGAGCTTCCAGAGCCGCCAGGCGGCGCGATCGCCCGGAGCGGCGATCGATATGGCCGGTGCGGCCACGACCTCGAGCCCGGTGGCCTCCGCGAGCTCCGCGAGCGTCGCCAGCGGCCCCTCGAGCCCCAGCTGGACCCACAGGTGCTCCGGGCCGAAGGCTTTCCGGAAGCGCAGCAGATGCGCGCGTGCTCCGGCATGGTCGCGGGCTCTCAGGAGTGCGCGCCAGGGGCCGGGGCGATCGCCCGTGAGGCACGTGAGACCCCGCGCACGGGCGAGGAGGTGCTCGACCGGTATGCCCCCGGGGGCCTCCAGCTGCCGCTCGGTCAGGAGGGCGCACAGGTTGGCGTAGCCCTCGGCCTCGCGCACGAGCAAGACCACGCGGCCTCCCGGAAAGGCCGGCGCTTCCGGCGTGGGGCCGGAAGGGGCAAGGGTGAGCTCCGCACCCAGGATCGGGCGGAGGCCGGCGGACGAGGTGGCCTCAAGAAAGCCGTGAAGTCCGGCCAGCTGGTCGGTGTCCGTCAAGGCGATCGCCGGAAGCCTCGCTTCACTTGCATGCGCGACGAGGTCCGGGAAGGGGCAAAAACCATGCCGGAACGAGAAGGGACCGTGCACGTGAAGGGGGATGGGGACGTCCATGGGTGGCCTCGATGCTCCTGGGTTCGAACATATGTTCTATCATGGAGCGAGCATTTCCGTCATGCCTCTTCGCGCGGGGGACGATCCCGCAGCCCGCCTGATCCGTTTGATATTTAATGAAAACCAAACATGAAATGGGTAAATTTTAAGAAATTAAGGTCACTCGCTTGCGAATAATGACCTTGGATGTCCGGTAGCCGCATCGGGTGCGCCCATGCACCCCAGAATCGAGGTCCCGCATGAGCGTTCAGAGTACCCGGCGGCAACCCGTGCCCCAGACGCCTCGCCCGGCCCAGGCTGCTGAAGCGCCTCAAGCACCGGCACCTCAGCCCGCCGCTCAGCCTGCGGCAGAGGCACCGCGCACGGATCCCAACGCGGGCCTGAAGTCGAAGTTATGGAACGCAGCCAGGCGGAATGCCTATTCGGGTAGCGTCCACAATTGCTTTCAGTTCTCGCGCACGCTGGTCATGAAGGCGGGTGGAGGAGATGTCCGGTCCATGACGGACGACACGTCATCGCGAGGGCAACCCCTGAGTCACCTCAAGACCATGATCGACAGCGGTCGTCTGAAGCCCGGTGACGTCATCTATGCGAACTACCGGCCGGGGACCGATCCGAGTTCGACGAATCTGTCCAACGGACCCCACTGGTTCACGTACATGGGGGATGGCAAGTTCATCGACCAGTACGGCACCAAATCCCTGGCCGAGATGGATGCTTTCGTACCCGGTCGCAAGATCGATGCCATCGTGCATCCGTTCTCGAACGCCCAGCCCGAGTCGGGCGTGGATGTCGCGGCCATCGACACCTCGGCCGATCCCCAGTTCGGCGGGGCAGGCGACGGGGTGACGGGGGCTGCTTCCGGTCCCGCCGGGTCGTCTTCTTCTCTTCCGTTGCCGACTGCAGCGAGCATGGACCATTCTCTGGCGAATGCCATGGACGATGATGCGAGGCGGAACCGCCCCTCCGCGCCCCGGTCTCCTTCCAGTGTCCGGGCCAATCCCGTCGCGGCCGGTGGTGGCGTTGCCAAGGGCGATTTCACGGCCCTGATGCAGAAGCTCGAGGGCATGGGCATCGACCGGGCCCATCTCGAACAGTTGTCCCAGAAGTACGGGGTGCCGGTCGAGTGGATCCTGGGGGTGATGATGCAGGAATCCGGCGGAGATCCCAATGCGGGATCCTCGGCGGGCGCACGAGGCCTGATGCAGCTCATGCCGGAGACCTTTGCCGGCCTGGGGGTCGGCGACAACATCCTCGATCCGAAACAGAATCTCGAGGCAGGGGTCAAGTACCTCTCGCAGATGCACGAGCAGTTCGGGGACTGGACGAAGGCGGTGGGTCATTACAACTGCGGTCCCAACGGAAATCTCTCGAACTCCGAGACCTCCCATTACATGAAGGTCGTGCCCCAGTTCGCCGCGATGGCCCGGAATGACCTGAACGCCCAGGCCTGACGTTCTCGAATCAGCCCCCCGTCCCGACCGGACGGGGGGCTTTTCATTCGTATGATGCCCGTCATTCGCGGCTTCACGGATCTGCGACGAACCTCATCTCAAGTCGTGACGATGGTGTCTGTGAATGTCCAGAACGATTGTCTAACCTCGATATGGGGATGGATACGGTTCCTCCTCGTGCTCCCCGGGGAGGTTCAGCGTGGCATTCAGGTTCAGGCTTCCGTCCCCCGCATCCCTGCTCGTGATGGCCATCTCGGCACCGGCGTGTCTCGGGGCGGTGATCTATGGCTCGGAGGTCGGACACCAGGTCGCGATCCTCGAGCAAGAAGCCGAGTCGGCGCACCTGTCATCGGCCGTCCTGGAAACGCTCATCGAGGCCCATGTGGGTCGAGGGACCGAGGCTCTGGCCATCATGAACCGGACCATCGGAACTCAGCTGGATGCAGGCCGAGCGCCCGCCGTCACTTCCGGCATCCAGGCAGCACGGCAGGCGCTCGCCGAGGGCGATCAGGACCGTGCCGTGGCCGGTCTGGTTGACCTCGTCAAGACCATCGGTGAAACCGGAGGCCTGGTCCTGGATACCGATGCCGGCCGCTATGCCATCATGGATACGTTCATCCAGCAACTTCCGGACCTGATCGCACTCGATTCAGCTCGTCAGAAACTGGGCGATCTCGAGCGCCCAGGCAGATCCCCCTCACCCGAGATCCAGGCTCGACTGCTGGCGCTGGAAGAGCTCATCACCCGAACGAAAGAGAGCATCCAGCGCGATGTTCGCGATGCCTTCCGGATGGCACCCACGCAAGCATCGCTTCTTGCTGCGCCGGCTCTCGAACTCGAGCAAGCGCTCGGCGATCGTACTCGCTTCCGCGAGGGGATGCAGGCCTACCGGGAGGCGGCCATCGCCACTTTTCTGAAGATGGCAGACCATCGTATCCGAGCCTGGCAACTCCACGCCCTTTCGATGCTATCCGGACTCGTTCTTTTGCTGGCGATCGCCATGGCGGTGGCCTTACGGATCTTGAAGGGCCTGACCTCGGCTGACGGGGTGATTCACACCGTGATAGCGGATCCCGAGACACCGGGGTCAGCGCGCATGGAACCGCTTGCCACGGGCAGTGCAACCCGAGAACGGGGATATCCCCTGCCGGCGGGCAGTGCGCGATGGTCTCCGGAAGGTGAACAGGAAGCCGTCTAGCTTCTCTGAGAGGCCGCTTCCGTCTGGCCCGGATTCAAACGCCCGCTCTCGAGGGAATCGAGGGTACCCTTGACCTGGTTCCGGGTCCTGGAAAGCACCGACTGACAGTGCGTGATGAGCCAGGCGGCACGCTCGACCCGTTGGGCCATCTCGTCGACCTGGACCCCATCGCCTTCGAGTTCAGCGAGGATCTTGTCGAGTTCGGCGATCGCCTCCCGGTAGGAAGCGGGAATCTCCTGGGCAGCGTCGTTCACGTTTCCTCCGGGCGGGTTTCCACTGTCTCGATGATCGCGGACGCCCGTCCGTCTGGCAACCTCAGCTGGACGCGATCGCCTCCGCGAAGCCGATGAGCCGACCGTATGCGCTTCCCTTCCCGGTCCGTCACGAGGGCGAAGCCCCGGCTCAAGAGACGTGCCGGGTCGTGCGCTCGAAGCGTGAGGTCCCGGCGTTCGATTTGACGATCTTCCCGTTCAAGGCGCCAGCCCACTTCCCGGGCCAGACGTTCCACCCGGTTCGAAACACGCGTTTCCTCGCGCGCCAGAGCAAGGAGTCCCGAAGAGAGTCGGGTTCTGCCTCTTTCCAGATGTTCGCTCGCGCCCAGCAAGCAGCGCTCGGCCACACCATGGATCTTGCTTGCCTGTCGTTCGAGACGGTGCTGTTCACGCTCCGCGAGTCGTGAGACCAGGACGCCCAGGTGTCTCTGGCTGGCCAAACAGGCTTCATGCGCCTTTTCCAGCCTCGTACGCACCAGCTCTGCCACGCGCCTCCAGCGTTCCTGACGGGTTGCCCATGCCAGATCCACGCGGCTCACGAGTTCCCGGGCCACCTCGGTGGGCGTCTCGAAACGCCGGCCCACGAAGTCCGGAAGGACCCGGTGCACGGCGTGACCGATACCGACCCAGATGGGAACGGGACACCGCGCCATGGCGATCGCGAGCGGAAGATCATTGAAGACGACCAGGTCCGAGAGGGCTCCTCCCCCGCGAACCAGGGCGATGACGTCCACCCGGGCCCTCTCCAGACTCTGGAGGGCCTGGATCACCTGTCGCGGCGTGTCCTGTGCCTGGAGGGCCACCTCCTCGAACACGGTCTCGAAGTTCCAGTCCGACTTGTCCAGAACGGCCAGCACGTCCCGGTATCCATCGGCCGACCGGGACGAGACGATGCCGATGCGCAGGGGCCATTCCGGAACGGGCAGGCGTTCATTTCGGCCGAGGAGACCTGCGCGTTCGAGTTCTCGCTTCATGCGTTCCAGCGAAAGGATCGCCAGGTCCCGGGTGTGTTCCGGGTGCGCGTCGCGCACCTCGAACTGGAGGCGACCGAAGCGGTCGAGGACCACCTGTCCGTGCCACACGACATCCATGCCTTCCTCGAGCAAGAGCCCGATCTCCCCGTAGCGTCGTTCGAGGCGGGAGAGCACATCGTGAGCCAGGTAAGCCGTGAGCTTGCCCGGGACGCGGCGTTCGTCGGGAGCTTGATCTCCTTCGACGTCGACCAGTTCCACCGTCGCATACGCTCCCGACGCGCGTGGCACGACCTTGTAGTTCACCAGGCGCGCTCTCACCCAGCGGAGGTGGGCGTGCGTTCGAAGTAGCAAGCGAACACCGTGGACGAGATCCGTCACGCTGCAGACCCCTGCGATGGAGGCCTT
>JBEIFE010000074.1:0-7227 GCA_040382575.1 Candidatus Sericytochromatia bacterium | reverse complement strand
TGCTCGCTGGGTGGCTGGGGTGCACCTTGCGGTGCTTCCGCTCGCTCCTTCCTCGATGGGTGGCTCCCGTACACCTTGCGGTGCTTCCGCTCGCTCCTTCCTCGCACCGGATCAGCGCACGGGCGTCGTTGGGAGGGCGACCGGGATGGGGCAAATTTCCTCGCTGATCACGACGTCATCGATGCGCGGCGTCGGCTGCCCGGCCTTCGCGGGCAGGGTCACGAACCGCACCTTCAGGTTGCCGGCGGGCAGCGACACCTGCGCATCCAGATCGGTCAGGGCCGGATGGATCATCGGGACCGCGATCTGGCGCGAATCCCAGAGCGAGAACCAGGTCTTCCCGTCGAGGCAGCCTTCCAGAACCAGCGGTGCCGTCGGGGCCTGAACCGGGGGACTCTTCATCCCGGCGGGGAGCGTCAGCGCGGGCGTAGAAGCGCGGCTATTTGACGAATATCGCCGCTCTGCCTGAGCTGGCCCCAGGAGCTATGGAGATCTAAGAAGCCCCGCCCCTGGTTGCCAGGTGAGCGTCGCATACCCCGGTTCGACCGACCGCGGCGTCAATTTTTGTGACGTATCAGTCCCGTGGTGGGTGTTCGTTCGCGTGTCAGGCTGGCAGCGCCGGCGGTGGGCCGCCCGGGTTGGCCCGGGCCATCTTGCCGAAATCGACCTGGAGCGTATCCATGTTCTTCGCCGAGACGCCCTCGATCTTCCCGAAGATCGTCAGCGCGGCGGAGGTGAGCCACGCTCCGATCGTCGCGGGGAGCTTGATGGGCTCCCCCCCTCCCACGCGCAGATTCGCGAACTTGAACTGGAAGACTTCCTGCGACTCCCGCTGCGGCACGAGCGCACACGTGAACGGGAGCGGGATGCCAAGCAGCTTGAGCTGCCCACCGAGGTGAACGAGACCGTCCTGACCCAGATGGACGGCCAGGCCCTGAACGGCACCGCCCGTACGCATGGGCATCCACTCGTCCACGGCCTGGGAAAAAGGTCCGAACTGGGCTTGCCCCGTCACGCGGACCCAGTCCGGGTTCACGCTAGACATCTGGAAGTCCCGACCGTACTTGCCTGACAGGATCTCGCCGACATCCACCTTCACGGTGACGGGCAAGAAACCGAGGACGGAGCGTGTCACCTCGATCTGGGCATGCTCGTTGAGCCGGAGTTGGTCTCCGCCACCCGCCTGGACCGGGGTGGGGGCAGGCGTACGCGACGCGGATGCTGTCCCGGCCGTAGGCGGAGGCGCGCTCGGGCGAGGCATCATGGGTGAAGGAATAGCGCCTGCGATCATGGTCGAGTCTCCGGTGCACGTGAGGGACCAGAGAGGTTGTCGGTTTCTACTCACCAGGAGCCGACCAAGATTCACTTAATGCCGGATTAAGTTTCAGGTGGTGGGAAAGGGGTTGGGGGGGTACGGGAAACCACCCCCAACCCCTGGAAGCCTCAGGCCTGCGCGACGTGGAACTTGAAGAAGGTCTTCCCCATCACGATCTCGTCTCCGTCCTTGAGGGACTGGGGCGAGCCGGGCAGCAGGCGCGGACCGCGGTTGATGTAGGTCCCGTTGAGACTGCCGAGATCCTCGATGAAGAACTCGCCATCCTGCGGGTAGATCCGGGCGTGCTTGCGCGAGATCTTGGCCTCGGGATCGTCCGCTGTCAGGTCGACCTCCGGAAAAGCACCGCCATCGGGGTCCCAGCGACCGATCAGGGTCTCGGTCACGGCCTCGACGGCGAATTCCTTGCCCACCGTACCGCCCCGGGTGATCACGAGGCGAGAGGTGGCGATGGCAGGGGTGGCTTGGGCTTGCGACGTATCGCTCATGGAATCCTCCGATGGGGGGGGCGGGGATGAATTGGATGGACGGGCATCAGGAATACTCGGCGAGGTTCACGAGGACGACCGTGATGTTGTCCTCCCCTCCGCGCTGGTTGGCCAGGTTGACGAGCTTGCGGGCAGCGAGATTAGGGTCGGCCGTCTGCAGGACGACCTCCATCAGTTCCTCGTCGAGCAGGTGTCCCGTCAGGCCGTCGCTGCAGAGCAGCAACCAGTCGCCGATCTTGAACTGGCGCTGATAGATATCGACCTCGACGTTGGGATACGTGCCCAGCGAGCGGTAGATCAGGTTGCGCTGCGGATGGGTCGCGGCCTGCTCGGGCGTGATCTGGCCGATCTCGATGAGGCGCCCCACCAGCGAGTGGTCTCGGGAAATCTTCTCGATACCGGAACGGTTGATCAGGTACGCCCGGCTATCCCCGACGTGGCCGACATGGACCGTCTGACCGAAGACCAGGGCCGCGGTCACGGTCGTGCCCATGCCCGACAGTTCCCGGTTCATGCGCCCCGTATCGTAGATGCGTGTATTGGCTTCCTTCACGGCGGACTGCAGAGCATCCTGGATCTGGCGCCCGGGATCGCCGTCCTCGGCCAGGCGACTCACGGCGTCCTGCATGACTGCCGTGATGGCATCGACCGCGATGCCGCTCGCCACCTCACCCGCATTCACGCCCCCCATGCCATCGGCGACGACGTACAGACCCACGCCGGTGGTATTGGACTGCGTCGTGAAGGTCAGGTCGAAGACGGCAAGGCTGTCCTCGTTCCCCTGCCGGAGCAGACCGACGTCCGAGCAGTGTCCGACCAGGCGTTGCGGATTGTTCAGCAACGTCTGGATCTGGTTGATCACGTCCTGGATGGACTCGAAACGATCGTCCGGATGCGGCTCGATCAGGCGACGCACGATCCGCTCGATCTGGGGATGGATCGTGGGCACGAACGCGCTGACGTCCGGGAAGTTGAAGCGTTCGGTATCGAGATTCCAGTAGCTCTCTGGCGGATTGCCCGTCAGCAGGTAGTGCCACACGGCCCCGAGTGCGTACAGATCGGCCCGTTCATCGACGCCCGTACCGAAGTATCCGAACTGCTCGGGCGGCGAGTAACCGGGGCTGCCTTCCAGCGCGCCCGTGGCGGGCAGGACCCGGGAACGGTGGAAACCCGTCATGCGGATCCGCTGGCCGTCCGGTGTCACGACCAGGTACCGGGGCTGCAGATCGAGATGGACGATCTGGCGGCGGTGGAGCTGGGCGAGTGCCATGGCGAGCTGGAGGATCCAGTCCAGGGATTGCTGCACGCTGATGCTGGTCCGGGTGCGGAGCACGTAGGCCAGGTCCCGGCCTTCGAGCTGCTCGAGGACCAGGTAGGCGCGGTCGTCGGCCTTGAAGACGTCGAGGGCCTTGACCACCGTCGGGTAGGACACCGAACGGAGGATCACGAATTCCGATTGCCACGGGTTGTTCGTGGCTGCCTCGGACCAGTCGCCCTTCGCGACGGAAGCATCCGGGCCCGCGCCTCCCCGGACATGGCCAGTCGTCTGCGTGTCCTCACATTCCTTGAGGATGATCACGAGTCCCGTCGCTTCGTCCAGCGCCCGGTACAGGTTGGCGCCGTTCTTGTACTCGAGGAAGCGCTCGATCTGGTAGCGGTCCGCGAGCCGGGTCTCGGGTGACAGGGGAGCGAGTGGGCCCGTCTCGGGTCCCAGCCGGGTCGTGGTCAAGGCTGCCCCCCTCTGGGTGTTTGCAAGGCTCCTGGCGTACCGAGCCGTCCAACCGGTGAACCGGCCGACCAGACGCCCAGGGCGATGATCGCGAGTGCTCCGATGACGGCCGCCGCGATCCACCAGGCCCGGTTGATCTTGACAGGCGGCTTGGTGGCGGGCGAGACCCCGTTGAGGGACGAGGTCGCCGCCCGGTAGATCTGGGCCGAGGTCGAGGTATGGTGCGCCGCGATGTAATTCCGGCAATGCGGGCAGAACTGACGCCCGCGCGAGATCTTCTCCCGGCAATGCGGGCAGGCGCGAACCGCACTCGACGCCTCGCCGGCTACCCGGATCAAATCGATGAGCATCTCGTCGGCACTCGGGAATCTTTTTTCCAGATCGGACTCGAGGGCTCGGGTCACGATCGCCTCGAGTTCGGGGGAGACCTTCTCATTCATCTGGCGTACGGGGGGGAAAGAGAAGGGGGGCTCGTTCTGGGGGTCTCGCCCCGTGAGCATGTAGTGCATCGTGGCCCCGAGCGCGTAAATATCCGTGCGGGGCTCTACCTGGCCCCGGTACTGCTCGGGGGGCGCATAGCCCTGGGTGCCGATCATCGTGCCGCGGGCCTGCGGGTTGAAAAAGCGGGCAATCCCGAAGTCCACGAGATAGATCTTCCCGAAGTCCGTCAGCATGAGGTTGGCGGGCTTCATGTCCCGGAAGATGATCGGCGGCTTCTGGTGATGCAGGTAGCTCAGGACGTCGCAGACCTGGATCGCCCAGCCGATGACGTTCGTTTCCTCGAAGGGTTGGTTGTTCGATTCATGCATCCGGGCCTCGAGGTCCATGCCCTGGATGTATTCCATGACGATGTAGTGCCGGTTCGACTCCGTGAAGCGGTCGAAGACCTCGGGGATCGAGTTGTGTTTGAGGTTGGCCAGCAGATCCGCTTCGCGGTAGAAGTTCTGCATCGCGGATTCGCGCTGAGCCGCATCGGTGAAGTGGTCCAGCATCTCCTTGACGACGCAGACCTTGCTCGAGAAACGCGTGTCGTTGGCCAGATAGACCGCACCCATCCCGCCCTGACCGACCAGTTGCGTGATGCGATAGCGATCCTGGAGCAGGGTGCTGGGGGACAGCAGACCACTGGAACTGACACCCGCAGCTGGCTGAGTGCCGTGGTTGACCACCGATACGGCCGTGATGGCAGCTTTCAACGGCTTTCCGCAGTCGCAGCAGAAGCGGTTGTCGGTGTGATTCGGCGTCTGGCAGTTCGTGCAGATCAAGCGGGCGCGACCTCCGAGGCCCTACAGGCGCAACAAGTCTATCATGAAGTCCTGATTGCCCCGATCGAAACCGGGCTCGTCTCCGGACGTGAGGATCGAGCTGTCGGCCAGGAGGGTGACCCGGCCTTTGCCCACCGCCATCATGCCCACGAGAGGCCAACCCGCAACGTCCAGATTTGCGATCCGGTATCCTCCGACGGGACCCTGGACCAGGATGAGCCCTGAAGGAGGCAAGAAGAGCGTTCCCGATGCCCTGAATCGGAGCGTGGCAGCCCCCGACAGGGGGAGCCACGGGGCGATCGCCGTGGTCGAGAATACCCTCGAACCGTCATCTCCCGGGGGCCGGAACAGCGAAGGCTCGACTCCGATACCGAAGCGACGGGTCAGATTCAGCATGGCTGCCGGCGAGTAACCCGCGGCTCCACCCCACTCGCCGGCAAGGATCAGGTGTCCACCCGAGAGGACGAAGTCTTCCAGGCGATCGCACGTCCCGGCGTCCAGGCTGGATGACGAGGGGGCCATCACCAGACGGACCGTCGCACGCTCCAGGCGTTCGCCCCACGTCAGTCCCGCCAGTCTGCTCGCCTCCGCCAGGGGGGCCAGGGCCACCTGGACCGTCCGGGTGGGTCCCGCCGCCTGACGGTCGACGACCTGGTCCGGGTTCTCGACCGACACCACCGTCCGGCTCGCCGTGAGGCTGAAGGAGCCCAGGTCCGTGGGCCCCTCCGTGACCGTCGCGCGCCGCGTCAGGTGCTCGAACCCCCCGCGCTGAACCGAGAGTTCGACAGGGCCCGTGGCAAGTCCCGAGAGCAAGAACGTTCCATCCTGTGCCGTGATGGCCGATCCACGGGGATGACTCACCAGGGCTGCCTGGACCGGGGATCCGGCGGCATCAACGACTCGACCCAGCACCGGGCCCGGTTCCTCCTCGAGGTCCAGGGCGACGGTGACGGGGGTGCCCGGTACCAGGTTCTCGATGACGTGCTCCCGGCTCACCAGGCCCCGGGCCTGGACCCGCAAGACATGCCTGCCCGCGTCGAGGGGGGCCAGGACCAGTTCTCCCCTGGCATCCGTCATTCCCCAGGCCGGTGTTCCACCTTGCAAGCTCACCACCGCGAGAGGCACGGGCGTCAGGTCGAAAGCCTTCCGGATCCGGACCGAGATGCGCCCGTTCACGAGGTTCGTCCACGTTGAAAAAACGCGGCTCTCGCCCGGTGACGCCGAGGCGAAGAGGAGCGGCGCCAACGGGTTGGCCGATGGCCCTGGCCCGGGAGATGGGGATGCCTCCCCCCCGGACAGAGGGTCGCTACCCTTACCGGGCTTTGCGGGATTACCGGGAGCCGACGGGGGGGGATTCCCCGTGCCAGGCTCGGTCGGGCATCCGGACAGAGCGAGGGTCAGGCCGACCATCAAGGCTCCCATCTGCCGGCCGGGGCTTTCTGCCGGTCCGTAGCGCATCACGGCAAGGCCCCCGCTCGGTTCGACCAGTTCAGGGCCAGCGCAGGGCGGATGAATCCATACCCCCAGCTCGAATCGAAAGGCGCCTCACCGAGGGGTTTGGCCGTCGCGATCAGGCGTGTCCGGACCGTCCAGGGATCGTGGCTTTCGCCCCGGGCTTTCGCTTCCGCGATCACGAGAGCCGCCACGCCCGAGACGAGCGGGGTCGCCATCGAGGTGCCGCTTTCGACCCCGTAGGAGAGGGGCTTGTTTCCCAGGCCCACGCTGCGCGTCGGCAAAGTCGAGAGGAGCCCCCGGGCTTCCAGGGAAGGATCGGCCGTCGATCGCCTGTCCTGGACGCCCTCCCCCCCCGGGGCCACCAGCGCCAGGCTCCGTCCATGGTTCGAGTAAGACGGGATAGCCCAGGGATTGGCAGGAACTCCCGAGGTCGCCCCCACCGCGATCACGCCATCGTAGGCAGCCGGGTAATACACTTCGTTTCCGAAGCCGTTTCCAGCCGCGATCACGACCGTCACCCCCTTGCGATAGGCGTGTGCCAGGGCGTCGGCGAGGATCTGGCTGGGTTCGGGACCGCCCACCGAGAAGTTGATGACGTCGGCTCCGGCATCGGCGGCATCCACCAGTCCCCGGGCGATGGGCACGTCGTCGCCGCTGCCGTCATAGCGCATCGTCTTGACCGGCAAGATCGTCACGCCCGGAGCCACGCCGATGATCCCCTGACCATCGTCGCTCGCTCCCACGAGCCCCGCGCAGTGCGTCCCGTGCCCGTTGCCATCGAGGCCCGTGTAGGAGGTCCCCCCGAAGGTCGTCTCGGTGCCTATCTCGTCGATCACCCAGGGGTTGCCTGCCCCTTTCGAGGTCGAATGCTCGTGCAGGGAGGCCGAGCGGCTGGCCAGATCCGCGGGGACCCGGGCGATGCGGTCCACGAGGTCCGGGTGGGAGATGTCCACGCCC
>JBEIFE010000073.1:0-7372 GCA_040382575.1 Candidatus Sericytochromatia bacterium | reverse complement strand
GGGCGAGGTAAGGGTTTCCTGACCGGCTGGCCTCGGCCTCGACGTGGTCGAGCCAGACCAGGGCATCGTCCACCTGGACCGCCAGACGGCAGAGTCTCGCATGCAAGAGCGCCCCGTCCACCAGGACGGTGGCCTCGAGGGGCATCCCGGCGATCGCCACGGCCTGCGCGAGCCACGCCCTGGCCCTGGGTAGGTGGCCCTCCTCGAGATCGGTCTCGGCGAGCCCGAACCGGGCCATCGCACCCGCGAAGCGGTCGCCCGAGCGGTCGGCGATCGCCTGGGCCTCCTCGAGTGCGGCCCGGGCACCGGGAAGGTCTTCTTCGGCGAGGCGAAGGTAACCGAGCGAGCGCAGCAGGATCCCCCGGTCACGCTCACCGCGGACCCGACCTGCCAGGATGAGCCCCTTCTCGAGCGCGCGCCCGGCCTCGTCCAGTCGCCCCAGGTGCAGATGGGCCAGGGCCAGGTTGTTGAGCGTCAGGGGCAAGGGCTGCAGACCGCATCCCTCGGCACGTCGCAGACAGTCGGAGTAGCCGAGGATCGCCTGCTCGAATTCCCCGGCGCGAGCGTGGGCCAGACCCGTGTTATGCGAGACGCGCACGGTGCCTGCGATATCCCGGGCGCGCTCGAAGGAGGCCACCGCTTGCGCGAACGACTCGAGCGCCGGAGCGAGTTCGCCACGGGCGAGGAGAGCGAGCCCGAGGACATTGTGAGCGAAGGCATGGGTGGTGGGGTCCTTACCCACGTCGACCAGTCCCAGGGCTGCGCGGGCGTCCGACTCCTGGCGGGGAAGGTCACCGAGTGCTCCGAGGCAGGCCGCGCGCTGGGCGAAGAGCCGGGCCAGCCAGTCCGCCCGTCCCGATTCCAGGCAGAGCGCATGGGCGCCGTCGAGAAGGTCGAGCGCCTCGCGTACCCGACCTTCCAGTCGTCGTACCATGCCCTGCATGATGGGCCAGGTCACGCTTTCCTCGACGGGGGAACCGGCGAGCCGACCCAGCATGGTGGCCACCGTCTCTTCACGCCCCGAAGCGAACCAGGCAGCATGCACCATCTCGAGCAGCGCGAGCGCCTCGTCGGGACGTCTGGCTTCGAGGAGATGCTCGAGGCGATCGCGGGCCTCCAGGCCCCGTAATTGACCGATCCGGGCATGCAGCTCACGCAGTTCCCCGTTCGAGAGTCGTTGACGGGCCCGCGTCTGGAGCCCTTCTTGCAGGACGGGGGCCATGCTGATTCCCCCCTCGTCGAGCTGCACGAAGGGGCGAGTCTGCATGAGCCGGACCAGGAGCGGCTCGGCAGCGGAACCCAGGAGCTCCTGGCACCAGCCGGTGTCGAGGCGGGGCAGGAAGGAGAGCTGGAGGAGGGAGGCCTGCTCCTGCTCGTTCCAGTCATCCAGCACGTCGTCCCATGGAAGCTCGTCGATGGCCATCCCCGAGAAGTCCGACGAGGTGGCCGCCGGGTGACCCGCCAGATGCACCAGTCCCGCCACCCATCCCCGGGTTCGGTTCAGCAGGGTGTCTGCGGTTCCGGAAGGCTGACCGATCGACACGAGGTGACGTCGGGTGGTCTCGAGATCCCACGCCAGGCGCGCGGCATCCAGCTCGAGGACCATGCCGGGTGAAGGGCCGCCGTGCGGGCGCAGGTCAGGGACGGAGCGCCCCGCGAGCACGAGCTGGGACTCTTCGGGGAAGAAACGGACCAGGGCTGCGAGGGCTTCCAGCGAGGCCGGGTCGGTGGGCAGGTGCTGGCAGTCGTCCAGGACCATTATCAGGGGGTCGGGATGATGCAGCGTGAGCGCGTCGGCCAGCAGGCCCATGGCCGTGACGTACTTCGCAGCCCCGGGCTCCAGGCCCGTCGCGACGGTTCCGAGTGCCGGGATGCGGGCCTCGAGACACGCGACCAGGTGCGGGAAGAAGACGCCCGAGTCGGAATCCGCCGGGGTGAGCCCGTACCAGCAGGTCGGGCCGGGGAATCGCCGGACATGGTGGGCCAGCAGCGCCGATTTGCCCGAGCCGGCGCCGGCAATCACCCGGGTCAGCATCCGAGATGGGGCCAGTCCCGAGAGTAGCAGGCTGGCCAGTTCGGACCGGTCCGTGAAGGGCTCAGGGAGGCGGGGGACGGTGAATTTTCGCCGAATGATCGGATGCATCACCTTCACACGATACCCCGATCGAGGCCCTGCGAGCCACCATGGCGGGACGCCGCGAGTCGTGAGTCGTTTCGGCATGCCACCCGCTGCCATCGAGACGGTCATCCGGATTCTCCGGGACCACCCGGCGGTCGAGCGGGCGCTCGTGTACGGGTCGCGGGCCCTCGGACGTCACCGATACCGTACACCGTCGACCTTTCCTTCTGGCACCGCCTCGATCACGCGCCCCTGCGCGAGCACATCGAACGTGTCGGGCAGGAGCTCTTCCGGAAATAGGCACCCGCGAAATTCGTCCAGACCGGACCAGGCCCCCCGTCGGGTGCTCCCCGATCCTGGGGATTCGACCGGCGAGAGCGCCTCGCGGTCGTGTTGCCGGGAGGTCGCGTGGGGAAAGATGTCGGTCCTCCTCCTGGACCTCCGTCGACCGGCTCCCCTGCTCCCTGGCATGCGTCTCCTCTGGAGGACCTCCTCGCCTGGCTCGCGTCCCGTCCGGAGGGCCTGCATCCGGACGAGGCCCGCACGCGCCTCCAGACCCGGGGCCCCAACGTCCTCGTCGAACGGACGTACGCCCCGGCCTGGCGTCTCGCCCTGAAATCCTTCCGCAATCCGCTCGTCCACGTGCTGATGGTCGCGGCCATCCTGTCCTGGTTCGTCGGTGAGCGCTTCGACCCTTACGTGATCACCGGTGTCCTGCTCCTGAACGCGGGCATCGGCTTCCTGCTGGAGCGGCGCGCCGAACATGCGCTCGCGGCCCTCGGTCGCCTCATGGCCCCCAGGGCGCGCGTCCTGCGCGGCGGCCACGTGCAGGATATCCCGGCTTCACAGGTCGTGGTGGGCGATATCCTCGTCCTCCAGGCAGGCGATCGCGTGGCCGCTGATGCGCGCCTGGTCCAGGTCGCGGACCTGTTCATCGACGAGTCGGCCCTGACGGGCGAGTCCTTGCCGGTCCTCAAGCACATGGAGCCGCTACCGGATCGGGACCTTCCCATTGCCGAGCGCACGAACATGGTCCACATGAACACCGTCGTCACGGGGGGCAGGGCCCGGGCGTTGGTGGTGGCCACGGGGATGGCGAGCGAGATGGGGGCGATCGCCCGCGACGTGGCGGGTATCGAAACCACCTCCCCGCTCGAGCACAAGCTGGCGGACTTCAGTCGTCGCCTGGGCCTCACCATCGGGTGCGTCGTGGCGGCGGTCCTCGTGCTCGGGACGTGGAAGGGGCTCGACCTCCAGACGGTCGTGGCCCTCGGGATCAGTCTGGCCGTCTCGGCCATCCCCGAGGGGCTGCCCGTCATCGTATCCATGCTCCTCGCGATCGGGGTCTGGCGCATGGCGGGCCGCCACGCCCTCGTCCGGGGTTTGCCTGCCGTCGAGGCCCTGGGCTCGGTGACGGTACTCTGCATCGACAAGACCGGTACCCTCACCCGGAACCAGATGACGGTCCGCCGGGTGCATCTGGCAGGCCGGGACTGGACCGTCACGGGGGAAGGGTACCGGCCCCGGGGACGTCTCGTGCCGGATGACTCTGCAGGCGATGCTCCTTTCGCCCTCCATCTCTTCGCACTCGGGTCGAGCCTCTGCAATGACGCCCTCCTCGAGGAGGTGGACGGCACCTGGCAGGTCGTGGGGGATCCCACCGAGGGTGCCCTTCATGTCCTCGCCCAGAAGGCTGGCTGTCGGGAGGTCTGGCCACGCGTCGACGAGATCCCGTTCAGCTCCGAACGGAAGTGGATGGCCACTCTGCACGAGCGACCGGACGGTCGTCGTCAGGGATTCATCAAGGGTGCGCTCGAGGTCTTGCTCGAACTCGCCCGTGACGAGGTCGATGAGGCGGGTCAGGTTCGTCCTCTCGACCGGGAGCGATGGAGCCGGGCCTTCGACGCCATGGCGTCCCGGGCACTGCGCGTGCTGGCCATCGGGACGTTCACGGCCGAGCCGCACGAGGGCCTGGAAAGTCTCTGCCACGATCGGGTCACGCTGGTAGGGCTCGCCGGCATGCAGGATCCACCCCGGAATGATGCGATCGAGGCCGTTCGGGCCTGCCAGCAGGCAGGGATCCGGGTCGTCATGCTCACGGGGGATCATCTCGTCACGGCCGCGGCGATCGCTCGCGAACTGGGCATCCTGACCGCCGGCGGTCAGACGCTGGAAGGAAGGTTCATCGCGTCGCTGCTTGCACCCGCATACGATGGCCGCCTCGCCCGGCTCCAGGTGGTGGCCCGGGTCTCACCTGCGCACAAGCTCCAGATCGTGCGGGCTCTCCAGGCACGGGGCGAGATCGTCGGCATGACGGGAGATGGGGTCAATGATGCTCCCGCCCTTGCCCAGGCGGACATCGGGGTGGCGATGGGACGCGACGGCACGGAAGTCGCCCGGGAGGCCGCCCGGGTCGTGCTCACGGACGATCGGCTGATCACGCTCGTCCGGGCCGTACGTGAGGGGCGCGCCATCCGCGATACGCTCGGCAAGGCCGTGCTATACCTGGTTTCCACCAGTGCCGGCGAGATCGGGGTCATCGCCGCGGGCGTGGCACTGGGACTGCCATTGCCCCTCCACCCGGTGCAGATCTTGTGGATCAACCTCGTGACGGATGGACTCCTCGATCAGACCTTCGCCTTCGAGACTCCCGAACCCGATCTCATGGTCTGCTCCCCCCGCCCGCCGGACCAACCTCTTCTCGATCGGGGCATGGCCGTCCGGGGGTTGCTTTTCGCCGCATGGATGGCCGGTGGCACGCTCGTTCTGTATGGCTGGGCACTCCGTTCGGGTCCAGATACCGGCCGGGCCCAGACCATGGCTTTCGTCACCATCGTGGCCTTCCAGTGGGCCAGCGCCTTCACCTTGCGTTCATTCGACCGTTCACTGTTGGAGCAGGGCCCGTTCTCGAACCGCTGGATGGTGCTGGGGCTCGCGATCTCCATCACGTTGCAACTCGTCGTGCTCTACTGGCCCCCGTTGCAGACGGTTTTCCGGACCGTTCCGCTCTCGGGACCCGATCTGATGCTCTGCCTGGCTGTCGCCTCCACCCTTTTGCTTGGACACGAGGGCTGGAAAATCGGCCTTCAGCGCCTCAGGAAGTGAAAGAAATTCCGGAATCCACCCGGATCCAGCCAGTTCCCCCGTCGTGACAGGAACATCGGGCGACTGCTGCCCTCGAAGATGGGCTCGGCGGGGGGATGGAGTTCTTGCTCGATCAATCGGAAACAGGCGGCCCGGACGGCCACGGGGTCGACAGGCCCCGTGTAGACGCCGTGGTTACGATGTCCTCCCGTCGTGAACATCCCGAACATGGGGGTATCGTGCCCCCCGCGCAGGACGCGATTCATCGATGAAAGCTCCATCGAGACGATCGCCACCACGTGTTCGAGCGGATTGGCCGCGTGCAAGGGAGCATCGCAGACGAAAACGGACAGCGGGTACTCGATGCGAGCACCCGCATGCCGCTGACGGCGTCCCTGGTGGATTTCCGCGAGGTCGGCCATCGTGAGGGAGTCCCGTTGCACGACGAGATGCAACGGTCCCCAGCTCCAGAATTCCAGGGGACGGCTGCCCGTGAGCGGGGCCGGATGCCCGGGGTGGGCGAACAGATCGATCGGGGTGAATTTCATGGGGGGACCTCCTCGCGCGCAAGGGGACCACCTCCTCGCGGGATCGGTCCGGCGAGGGTCTATATCATGACGTCAAGTCATAAAAATGTCAATCAGGCGCTCAGACCTTTGCGAGTCGCGCCTGCCGGGCAGCCAGGACCGCATTTCGAAACAGGCCGAGACCGGAACCTTCCGCCAGGGCTGCCCCCACCGTCCGGGTCCAGGCCGGATGCTGGGTGGCGTCAAGGTAGCCTTCCGGATGCGGCATCAACCCGAACAGTCGCCCTGTCGGGTCGCAGAGGGCGGCGATCGCCCCTGGGGAGCCGTTGGGGTTGGCCGGGTACTCCCCGGCCGGTTGCCCCTTTGCATCGATGTAGCGCAGCGGGGCGAGGTGAGCCGAGTCCAGTCGCTCGAGCACCCCCGGTCGCGTCACGAGTTTGCCTTCCCCGTGGCGTATGGGAAGCTCCAGGGTCGAAAGTCCGCGCGTGAAGACGCAGGGCGAGGCCGGGTCAGCCGCCAGCCGCACCCAGCGGTCCTCGAAGCGGCCCGAATCGTTGCCCACGAGCGTCACCTCGCGAGCGCCGACTCCGTCGAGGGCCGGCAGCAGGCCCAGCTTCACCATGGCCTGGAAGCCATTGCACACTCCCCAGACGAGCTTGCCCTCGTCGATGAAGCGCAGCAGTTCGGGCCAGAAGGTCGAATGCCTCAGACGGTTCGCGAGCGCCTGGCCCGCCCCGAGATGGTCCCCGAACGAGAACCCGCCCGGCAGCGCCAGGATGCGGAAGTCATGGAGGTCGATGGGGCCATCGAGCACGTCGGCGAGGTGGGCGATGGTCGGCTCGGCGCCGGCGAGCCGGAAGCCGTGGGCCATCTCGCCCTCGCAGTTGATGCCGTAGCCCGTGAGCACGAGCGCGCGTACCGTCATGCCGAGAGTCCTCCCTGCCAGGCCCGCTTGAGGGCCTCCCCTTTCCAGGTCCGGTCGGGTTCGCCCGGACGTCCCCGAAGCGCCAGCTCGGGTGTTCCGGTGACGACGCCGATGCGGGCGATCGTCTGGCCCGCGAACAGCGCCTCGAGCGCGCCGAGGTGTTCCGGAGCGACCTCGAGCAACAGTCGGCTGGCCGATTCTCCGAACAGCAGGGCCTCGAGCGAGATCCCGGCCGTCACGGGGATGGCCGCCAGTTCGACGCTCGCGCCGAGGCCGCCCGCGAAGGCCATCTCCGCCAGCGCCACGGCGAGTCCGCCCTCCGAGGCATCGTGGCAGGCGCGCACGAGGCCGTCCTGGATGGCGCGGTGCAGCGTCCGGTAGCGCGCGCGGGCCGATACCAGGTCCACGACGGGAACCTGACCGCCCGACCAGCCGTGTAGCCGCGCCCACTGGGAAGTTCCGAGCTCCTCTGCCGTGGTGCCCAGCACCACCAGCACGTTGCCGATGGCCTTGAGATCCATCGTCACGGCCCGGCGGATGTCGGGCACCCGGGCGATCGCCGAGACCAGCAACGTCGGCGGGATCGAGAGCTTGCCGTCAGGCCCGTGGTAGTCGTTCTTGACCGAGTCCTTGCCCGATACGAGCGGAGCATCGAAGGCCGTCGTGGCCTCATACAGCCCCTGGCAGGCCCGCACGAGCTGCGCCAGCTTGAACTTG
>JBEIFE010000072.1:0-7502 GCA_040382575.1 Candidatus Sericytochromatia bacterium | reverse complement strand
CCTGCAGATGCTGATCGCTCAGATCTCCAATCAGACTCCCGATAGCACCATGGACCCCACGGCGATCGCCACGCAGTTCTCTCAGATGCAGGCCGCCATCGGTATGGTCAAACTGAATGCCGCCAACGCCGTGTACCAGCAGACCGCCGTCGCGAACACGTTGCTCGACCGGAGCGTACGTATTCAGCGTCCCGATCTGGATGTCCGGGATCCGTCTGCCATCGTCGAAGGTACCGTGACAGCCGTCGATTTCTCCGGCTCTTCGCCACTCGTCAAGGTTGGCGACCAGTTCTATCCGTTGCAGTCCGTCGTCTACGTGGGCTCTTGAGCTCACCGGGGAGGTGTCGCCGTGTCCGACGTCCGTATCACCGCTCTGAACAGCATCACGGCCATCGATGGTTGGCTAAAGGCTCTGGCGGGTAATCTCACGGGATCGACCGTGACCGGGTTCCGCCAGACCCGCGTCCAGTTCGAGGATGTGCTGTCCCGTCAGGTCCGTCAGGGTACTCCAGGCGCGGGCAATCTTGCCAGCATCAACCCCATCCAGTATAGCGAGGGCGGTACGGCCATCAAGGCCACCCGGACGGATTTCTCGCAGGGCGCCCTGTCGGCATCCCAGCGCCCGACCGATCTCGGTATCCGCGGAAACGGCCTGTTCGTGATGTCCAAGGTCAAGAATCCTCGCTCGGTCGAAGATCTCGTGTTTACCCGTAACGGGTCCTTCACCTTCGAGTTCGAGCAGGATACCAGCATTCTTGATCCGGCCACGTCCAGGAATATCGGGGCAGGCTCGACCGTCGGCCGCCTCAACCTCGTGAGCGCCGAGGGTTATTACGTCATGGGGATGTCAGGCGATTACGCTCCGTCCACGACCGTGGGCCTACCCGGTACCTTGACCCCTCCTCTCGATGCCCGTGCCGTCGATCCTGAAACAGGCGTACTTGTCGCAGGACCGAAATTCAAGGCTTTTTCCGTTCCTGTCATCCAGGACATCAACGGAGCCATCAATCTCAATGCCGACCTGGTCGGTCGGATCCAGTTCAACCAGAGCGGCCTGCTCCTGAACTCGGGCGCTCAGGATGTTCCTCTGTCGACCCAGGATTTCGAAGAGGGTCGCGGAATCCGTCTCAACGGTGGCGGCGGGGCGCCTGTCAGCCTGGTCACGAATGGGGTCAACAAGTACGTCGCTCTTGCGGTTTTTGCCAACCCGGAAGGCCTCGATCGTCAGGCGGGGACGGCCTTCACGTGGAACAGAGCGACCGGCGCGTTCTCGGTCGGGGTGGCCGGGGTCGATGGCCAGGCCATCGGTTCCACCAACGAGATCGCGGCTGGAAACCTGGAATCGGCGAACTCGTCGGTGAACACCACGTTGCCCGAGCTCACCATCGCCCAGAAGAGTTTCACGGCCCAGGTGAAGATCGTCTCGGTCGGAAATACCCTCATCGACGACGTCAACCAGCTGATCCGGTGACCCGTTCCGCCATCGGCGGAACCTGGTACGCTGGAGCATGATGAACTCAGACGTCGATCCTCTGCTGATGGGAACCGGCACGGAGCAGGACACGTCCCTGTTCCGTGCGCTCTATCATCTCGGTACGCTCGTGGCCGAGCGCTGTGCTGCGCCGCTCGAGCCCGAGGAAGACGAAGACGAGTATGCCCCCCCCAGGCTGGAGCTTCCCACCGCGGCCTGGTCGGTCGTGGGAGTCGAGGCCTGGGCCTTCTCGAAGTTTCTCGAACAACACCCCTCCGACACCTGGTGGGGCATCCTGCAATTCAACGAGCAACCGGGCGGTTTGCTGGCTTGCCTCGATCATGGGACGGCCCGGACCCTCATCGGCCTTCCTGACGGGCAGCCCGTGACGGATGAACACTTCGATTCCGTCGATGAGGTCGTCCGTCGTGTCTCGGCTGCCGTGGAAGAGGTCTGGGCAGACATCATCAGCGATGCGGCCAACCAGCATGGAACGTTTCCCGAGGCACCTGACATCGCGGAGCTGCGAGAGGTCTTCACCGTCCTGGCCCCTGCTACCACCGTTTTCGCAACCTCGTTCCGTATCCGGGTTCCTGCCCGTCCCCTGGGGCGGGTCCATCTGCTCGTCCCCCAGCCCTACCTCACGCCTTACGCCGACAGTTTGCATGCGGCTGCCGAGAATACCCTCGTTCGGGATTCCGGTGAGTCGAGTGACGAGCGCCTTCGTTACCTGGGCGATGTTCCCGTCCCTGTCGTGGCCCTTCTGGGACGGGCGGAGATGACGGTCACGGAACTGCATGCCCTCGAAGAGGAGGATGTCATCCTGCTCGATCAATCCGTCTCGGATCCCATCCAGATCCTCGTGGGCGGTGGCGCCCGATTGCTGGGGATGCCGGGAACGGGGCCGGATGGGGCCCGTCGAGCCATCCAGATCACGCGACTCGGAGACGAGTGACGTGAAAGCCGCCGTCCGCGCCCGCCTGCTGCGAACCCAGCTCATGCCTCTCTGGGCAGGTCTCGTACCGATCGCGCTTCTCGTCACTTTTGCCCTCCGGGCGAAGACTGGCCTGCATCCCTACACCTTGGTCCTCGGGCTGCTGGTCATGCTCGGTTTCGTGGTTTCTCTGGCCTACAACCGTTGGTGCGCGCGCCGCTGGCCCAGGGTCGTCGTCACCCCCATGGGATTGGGACCGTCCCTGGGAGTCTACGGATTTCTGTGGTTCTTCTCGTCCCTCCAGATGTGGGGACTGCAGTCTGGCTATGCCTGGACCCTGTCACCGGACGGCATGGTCAGTCCGACACGCTGGATGAAGGTGGCTGCACGCTGGTTGCTGGGAGCGCGCCTGGAGGCCGACCTGCCGCCGTGGCCCGTGCCCGCTCCGGAAGTATGGACCGGAGTCTACTGGAACGGCATGATCTGGGGAGCGCTCGGATACGCTTTCCTGTTCGCCCTGGCTGGACTGGGCGCCTCCCTTTTCCGGCGTGAGGCCTTCGATCCCCGTCAGACGCCGTTCGGCGGCAGTGGGTCCTGGCCGATGTTCCGGTGTTTGATCGGCCTTTATTATGGTTTCACGCTGGGGTTCTTCGTCGGTGTGGTCCTGATCGCTGCGGTCGGGAGGTTTCAGACGTTGCCTGGCCTGGATGCCCTGGCTCGCGCACTTGGGGCCATCCCGGACCCCAACCTGGCTTTCGCGACGGGCCTCGGCGCCTCGGGATGGTGGCTTGCAGCCTTCGCCCTGGTCCTCGGCCGGCCGGACCTCACCTTGCGCTTCACGGATCCGCCCTTGCCGGAGCGCGAGCCCGACATGAAGGTCGAGATTCCACCCTTGCCGAAGACGCCCGTCCCCGACCTGGACATGTCCAGCCTGCGGTACGAGACGGATCAGATGGTGCAGCAGTTTCAGAAGCAACTGGCCCAGCTGGCTCACGAACTCGGTTTCCAGGATGACGTGGCTCCTGCCTCCTCCCTGGTCATCGGACAGACGCCCGCCCCGGACGAGGCGGCCGATCCTGCTCCATCCTCCTTGCCCGTCACCAACGTGATCTCGGCGCGACGGCCCGATTTCGACGTGGCGTTCGATTCCGCGATGGGGCAGCTCTCAAACGTCTATGTCCAGGTAAGCGCCCAGCTCGGCTCGACCGAACTGCCTCTGACGGACTGGATGACCCTCACCGAGGGGGCCGTGATCGAGGTTCCCCGGTCCCCTGACAATCTCGTCACCCTCTGCATCAATGGACGACCGGTGGGTCGCGCCCGGGCCGTGGTTCTCGAGGACCACAAGGCGATCCAGGTGCTCTCGCTCAGTCCGGATGCGACCCAGCAGCTCGGGAGATGAAACCCATGGAACGTCCGGAAAATCGCCAGGGATACTCCGCCGTCCGCTTCGGCGCGCTCTCCAATCAGCCTTCGGGATACCAGGCGTTCCGGGGCTCGCTGGATCTCTTACGGGACATCAAGCTGCCCATCTCGATCGAGCTCGGGCGCACGAGTTTACCCTTGAAGCAGGTTTTGCAGCTGATGGAGGGATCCGTCATCGAGCTCGATCAGCTGGCAGGTGAACCCGTCAACGTCATTGCCTCGGGCAAGATCATCGCCCAGGGTGAGGTGGTCGTGATCGGGAACAATTTCGGAATCAAGATCACCCGCATCTTCCAGAACGAGCTCACCCACACGATCGGATGACCATGCCTGTGCACGCCGACCACGCGAATGATTCTCTCCAGGCCATCACGGCCACGGTTCCCGCTTCTGCTGTCCATATCCCGCTTGCTTCCGCAGCGCTTCCTGCGCCCGTGTCGGCTCCCATGGGGGCGGCGACGAACGCATGGGCTGCTACACCCGCGCCCTATTCGGTCATGCCCGTCCCCGAGCTGAACATGGGCGCCTATGTCTTCCAGATGGTCCTGCTCCTGCTGGTGGTGGCGGTGGTGGCCTGGATCGGCGTCATGCTCCAGCGTCGGGCCATGGGGGGAGGGTGGCTTCCCCGGTCTCGCCACGTGCGGGTCGTCGATCGCCTGATGGTCGATCCCCGGCATGCGCTCTGGATCGTGGCTGTGGGTAAGCGCCACTGGCTGGCCGGTACGGGCGAGCAGGGCTGGCAGCTCCTGTCCGAGGTCTCGTCGCAAGATCTGGAATCCACCTTCGAGGGGATGGTCGAGACTGCCCGTCCCGAGGGGCTTGGCCGTCGCTGGTGGCATCGGTGGTTGGGCATGGCCTGGTGGGGAGTCGCGGCGATCGCCCTGATGGCCTGGCTATCTACCCCCGCACTGGCCCAGGCGCCTACCGGTGCGCTCGGGACGGGCTACACGCCCTTGCTGTCCAATCCTTTCACGGCTTTTGACCTGCGGGAGCCCCTGAATACCCCGAATATGACCACTCCGGTCATGCTGATCATCTTGCTGGCCGTCGGCACCATCCTGCCCTTCCTGGTCATCATGACGACCTCCTTCATCCGCACGACGGTGGTGCTGGGCTTCCTCCGGCAGGCGCTCGGGACGCAGAGCATCCCCCCCAACCCCGTGATGCTCGGCCTGTCGCTGTTCCTCGCCATGTACACCATGGCGCCGGTCTGGCAGACCATCGATCAGACGGCTCTGCAGCCCTTCCTCGCGCGGACCATTCCCCAGCCCGTGATGCTGGATCGGGCCCAGCGCCCTCTCAAAGAGTTCATGCTGCGTCAGACGGCACAGCCGGAGCTGGCCTTCTTCACGCAGCTTGCCCGGGCCCCCATCCCGGCGACCCCCCAGGATGTGCCGCTCCATGTCGTGATTCCCGCTTTCATGGTCTCGGAGCTCACGACGGCATTCAAGATCGGCTTCATGGTCTACATCCCATTCATCGTGATCGACCTGGTGGTCTCGAACGTCCTGCTGGCCCTGGGCATGAGTTCCCTGCCACCCCAGATGATCTCCAATGCGTTCAAGCTGCTGATCTTCACCCTCGCCAACGGATGGCACCTGATCATGGCTGCCATCGTCCAGAGCTTCCGGTGATGCGATGAGCGACAATACCGTCATCCAGGTCACCTCCCAGGCGATCATCATGGTCCTGCTCCTGAGCGGGCCGATGCTGATCGTGAGCCTCGTGGTCGGCTTCATCGTCGCCCTGCTACAGACCGTCACGAGCATCCAGGAGCAGACGCTGAGCTTCGTGCCCAAGGCCGTGGCGGTCTTCGGCTCCATCATCTTGCTCGGGCCGTGGTTGCTCGCGACCATGGTGGGCTTTCTGAGCAACCTCTGGTCGAGCATCCCGTCGATGCTCGGAGTCAAGTAGGTCCTCCATGGACGGGATGGATGCCGCCCTCCGGTTCGGGCTGGCCGTCGGGAGCTGGATCCCCCCTTTTCTGCTGATCCTTGCACGATGCGTGGGACTGACGCTCCAGGGACCGGTCGTGGGCAGTCGCGCCGTTCCGGGTCTCGGACGCATGGCGGTCGCTTTCTCCCTGGCGCTCGTCTATTTCGGTAGCCTCTCGTCGTGGCCGATGGTTCCGCGCAGTTTCCTGGGATTTCTGGTGGTCCTGATCGGCGAGTTGCTGTTCGGGCTGCTCATGGGATTCGTGGGCTCGATCCTGCACTTCGCGATCCAGGGCGCCGGTGATTTTGCTGCCCAGGCCTCGGGCCTCACCATGATCAGCACCATGAATCCGATGATCCGGACCAACTCGACGCCGATCGGCCAGATCCTGTACTACGTTGGCCTCGCGCTGTTTTGCAGTCTGGGGGCTCATCTCCTGTTCCTGGGAGGCTTTTTCCAGTCTTTCGCCCTCGTTCCGATCGGTGGTTTTTTCATGAACACCGGGGCCTGGGAATCGGTCCTTCAGGCGACGGGGGCTTTGCTCGGTATCGTGCTGCAACTCGCGATGCCTAACCTGATGGTGATCTTGCTCGTCGACGTGACGCTGGGACTCATCAACCGCACCACGCCACAGGCCCAGAACCTGCTCGACTTCGTCCAGACCATCAAACCGGGTATCGGTCTCGTGATCGTGAGTCTGATGATTCCCAATGTCGTGGCTTCGATCCACGGGCTGACCGAGCACATGATCCAGGATCTTCACCGCGTCGTGGCCACGCAGCGGCGGTGATCTGATGGGTGCGCATGCACCCTTGACCGTGCTAATATAAGCTTGGCTTTACCTGGTCTTAAGGATGAGGTGGCAAATGGTCTGGATCATCACGGATCGAAGCTTCAACACACCGGAGAGTCACCGAGTCCGGTGCCGGTGTGGCAATCCTGCTCTCGAGGACGAAGCTTGTAACGTTTGCGAGCAGATGGTCTGCGCGGCCTGTGCCGCATTCATCGACCCACGTTCACGACGTCAGGAACGCCCCAGCCACCTGATGGCTCGCGGGATCACCCGGGATTTCCTGGCGCATCACGCCTGCCTCGGTGACACCAACCCGCGCATGACGGCCATGATCGAGACGCGCGACGTGCCCAGCCTCGTCCGTGTTCTGCGTCAGCATGGTCCTCACGGAATCGACCTGATCCGGGAGCGTCGTCTTTCCGTCCCTCGAGAACTGCGTCAGAGCGTCGAGCCTGCACTTGTCCGGAGTAAGAGAGACTGACCCGTCATCTCGATGGGTTTGGGTAAGCCCAGCAGGTCGAGCATCGTCGGCGCGATATCCGAGAGCAATCCGCTCTTCAGGCGACGTTCGTGGCCGCCACCGACCAGGATGAGGGGCACCGGATTCAGCGTGTGAGCCGTATGGATGCCTCCGCTTTCGGGGTCGAGCATCATCTCGGCGTTGCCGTGATCGGCCGTGATGAGGGCCTGGCCCCCCTGCGCCTCGATCGCGGCGATGACCTTGCCCAGGCAGATGTCCAGGGCCTCGATCGCCTTGATCGTGGCCTGGAAGTCCCCCGTGTGTCCCACCATATCGGCATTGGCGAAGTTCATGATGTAGACGTCCGAACGACCCTCCCGGATCCAGGAGACGGCCGTATCTGCCACTTCGAACGCACTCATCTCGGGCTTCTGATCGTAGGTATCGACCTTCGGGCTCGGGATGAGGACACGTTCTTCTCCGG
>JBEIFE010000071.1:0-7530 GCA_040382575.1 Candidatus Sericytochromatia bacterium | reverse complement strand
CGCGCGCGGCCGAACCCCCGCGTGAGGCCCCTTACCCCCTTATTCCGTGTGGGGGGGGGCGCGCGCCGCACCGGTAGCGCCCCCTTCGCATGCCCGGGCTAGCCGCCGAACTGGCGGAACAGGGAGGCCAGGGTGAACAGAACAGCCAGGAAGACGATCGCCCCGAGGATCCCGAGACCGCCGCGCAGGAACCATTCACCTGCCTGCGCGGAGGTATCGGCGCGCACGACCGCGGCACCGCACTCCGGGCAGCGCCGGGAGTCGGGAGCGAGAAGCTGGGTGCAGATGGGACACGCGTGCATCGCAGACCTCGATCGCGGGAAGATGCTCTATCATCTCATGGCATGTTGAAGCGCGTCTCCACCTCCCGGCTGCTGCGGGCGATCGCCCCATGCCTGTTCATTCCCACCCTGTTTGCGGCGAACCCGAATACGGCAGCGGCGCACAACGGTGAGGATGGAAGCATCTTGCCATTCCAGTATCCCAAGCGCTCCCTCGCAAAACCCATCCGCCTGCTCCTGATTTCGGACAGCCACGACTCGCTGGAGTTCATCCCACGGATCCGAGCCCTCAGCGAACGGCTTCAGGTCGATGCCGTGATCCATTCGGGTGATCTGCAGCAATTCGGGACAGAGAACGAATGGCATGCCATGAACAAAGCCTGGCGCCAGTGGCCATGTCCCTTACTGGTCACGAGCGGGAACCATGATCACCGGCATGACAGCTTCACCCGGCTCCAGCAGCTGTTCGGAAGACTACCGCGATGTGAGACGGTCGGCGGCCTCAATGTGGTCCTGCTGGATGATGGGGCCTACCGTCTCGGTGCGCAGTTGACCTGGCTGAACCGCGCCCTCGCCCGCGATCCCGCCCGTCGGACGATCGTCGTCCTCCACGTGCCCCTTCGCGTCGCTCCGGATCTGCGCTGGCTCGGAACCCTGGACTGGCTTCCCGTGGGCACCCTGATGCGCGTGATGAAGCGTGATCCCGAGAAACGTGAGGACCACCTGAGCCTTCCGGAGAAAGAACGCGAGGCGCTGGCCCGGGTTCTGGCCCGTCACCGCGTGGATGCCGTTCTCTCGGGCCATCTGCACATGCGCGCCCTCGATTTCGAGAGCCCGGGGGCCCCGACCCTCGCCCTGGGGGCAGCAGGTAGCTTCGTTCCCGGAGAGGGATACGGGCATGAGGTGGTGCTGGCGACGGTCGGCGATCGGGGGATGCAGATCTTGCCGATCGGTCTGGACGATCGTCTGCAGGATCCCCTGGCCCTCGTGCGGGGTTGGCAACGCTACGCTCGCCAGGCCCGGCAACTGGCCGATGGAACCCCTGCAGGAGCAGAGGCCCGGTGATGTTCACCGGGCCTCGTATACCGTCCGTGTGACGATCAGATCTTGGGGATGACCGCCAGGCGTACACCGCCGGTCTTGAAGTAGTCGTAGGGCATGTAGAAGTATCCCCCATCCGCCCAGGATGAGCCCCACGAGTTCCGGACCACCAGCACCTGCTTCGCCGAATCATAACCGACGGCGATCACGGCGTGGCCGCCCACGAACTTGGTCGACGAGCTCGGCATCGGCATCAGACCGGAAGCTGGAGTCTTGCTGATGTTGTCATAGACGCGCATGGCCAGCACGACAGGCATCCCGGTAGCCAGAGCCTTGCGGATCCCGCTCAGCTTCGTCGTGAGTTCGTAGCCCTTGACGATGCGATTCTGCTTGGAGAGCGATACGACCTGGCTCGAAGGTTCGGCCGTCAGAAAGGTCTGTCTCGCCACGGGATCCCGGTGCTGTTCGAGCGGGAGGTATGGGAAAGCTTCTTCGGGAGCAGATCCATAAGCATCGAGCATCTTCATGGCGAACTCGGTGGGCACGCCATCATCTTTGCCCTTGCTCCCGGTCTGACGCTTGGATTCATACCACAGAAGAGCGGGACTCTGGGGACGGAAACGCCCCTGCCGCTTGAGCAGGTACTCCTGCAATCCCTTGATCGTCGCGAACGCCGTGCAAGCGCCGAACTGCCCCTGGTTGGCCACGGGGCTGCACATGGGACGGAGATCGACACGCTCGGGCAACGCGGCCTGGATCTCGAAAGCCTGGATTCGAAGCGGCTCGTCGAGGGAAACACCCCGATCGCGAGAGATGTCAGCACCGAGACCAAAACGGAAGGACGCCCGGGCCTGGGCATCGATCGTCTCTGACGGCATATCCAGAGCCGGCGAAACTTGAGCAGGAGAAGCTCCGCAGGCTGCAAGGACGGAGACCAGGAGCGAGGCGGCGAGGGCCTGGAACGAACGCGGATGATTGGTCATGAAGGTCTCTCTCTCGCGGCAAGGGGATGTCAGGTTAATCGCAACAAGAGAGAATTAACTTTCTTAAGGAAAGGTAAAAATCCGTATAAGGGTGACTCCGGCACGGACGTACGCCCGGGCTTGTCCCGGCCTGAACCGGGAAGCCCTCCTCACGGCCGTTCCGTCGACGGGATCGACGGGATGCGACTCATCAGCGCCGGAAGCAACGTCATGGCTTCGGCTTGCAGAGCGGCGGCGTCCCGGACCTGCCAGTCCGTGGCGGTGAAGGTCTGGAACAGACCGAGGCGATGGGTCATGGCGAATCCGTAATGTGCTCGATCAGCGCCCTCTGCTTGCAGGCGCGCCAGCAATCGGTCCAGATCCGGAAGACCGGATGCAGGATCGAAGTTCGGACCGAGCATCTCGCGCAACGCAGCCGCATCGGCATAGACCGTGGCGACCCGATCGTCGGGCAAGCCCGCCATCGCACGACCGAACGCCTCTTCCTGGCTCAACGCACCCGACGCCGGCCCATCCCGATGCACGATGTGTCCCGAATCGAGGGACCAGCTCGCCCCGGTGACTTGCTTCAACCCATCCATCAACGGAACAGGATTCACACCGGGCCTCGGATGAGCGATCCAGACAAGCCTGGGCATTTCCCGGCGCCATGGATCCGGATATACGGAACATCCGAACGAATCGAGCCCCTCGAGCAATTGCCCCACACGAGCAGCCGTCTCGGGCGAGCCGAGTGTCATCATCGCCTCGATCCCGCCCGCCCCTTCTCCTGTCATCAGGGGATAGCCCATGAGGGCATGGAGGCCCATCACGAGGCCCTGGAGAACTTGCCCCCGGGAAGCCCCCCCTTCGCCGAGAGCACCCGAAGCGTTCACCGCACGGACGAGTTGATCGAGCCAGCCGACCTGGAGAGAGCCCCGGACATACACGGCAGAGGCCGCCGGCACGAACCGGCTCATGGGCTCCGTCACGGGTTCGGGTGCGATCGCATCCGGCGGCAATGGGGCAGGCGCCCTGCGCCACTCCTGGTAAGCCCATGCCCCGGAGCCGAGAAACACGATCCCGAGCGCCAGCCACATGGGCCACCACGAGCGGCCACGGGAGCGAATCACACCGGACGGCGGAACGCTCTCGTAGCGTGACTTCGACACCTTCATGATACGAGGTCTCGCCATGGGGCCTCCAGAATGCGTGACTCACGGCTCACCGAACAGCCTGATGGTGTCAGCGGACGCGCGCGAGGAACTCCACCTCGACCGCGGCGCCGAGCGGCAATTCCGCGACGCCCACCGCAGCCCGGGCATGTCGGCCCGCCTCTCCGAGGATCTCGACCACGAGATCCGATGCACCGTTGATGACCCTGGGCTGCGCCGTGAAGCCGGGAGCACTGGCCACGAATCCACCGACCCGGACAATCCGCACCCGTTCGAGGGCTTCGTCTGATCCGCCGAGTGCCTGACGGATCAGGGCAAGGCCGTTGATCGCACAGACCCTGGCGGCCTGGTAGGCATCCTCGAGAGTCACGTCTGCACCGACCTTACCTGTCGAGACCAGCTGCCCTGCGACCATCGGAAGCTGGCCGGATACATGGATCCAGCCATCCTCTTCGACATAGGGTAGATAATTTCCGGCCGCGGGCGAGGGGGGGGGCCAGACGATCCCGGCTGCCTGGATCCGATCCTGCAAGGTAGACATGGCATTCTCCTTCAAATATGTGGGAAACTCGTGCCATGTTACCTTGATCGCCATCCCCTGTTCGAGGGCTCCAACCTCCGAGGACACCCCCATGTTCGCGTTGCCCCTGATGCTCGCTCTGGCTGCTCCTGCCGCCTCGCCGTCCCCTGCGCTCCCGGATGCGGCCATCCCGGCCACAGCTTCCGTGAACCAAGCCATGGCGAGCGGGTCCGTCCTCACACCTTCCGCATCGATGATGGAGGCGACGGCCTCCAGGTCGCCATCCTGGCTCGTGGAAGAGGATCCTCGCGGGTGGTCGGTGAACTGGAGCCAGGCCACGATCACCGTGAAAGGTCTCGGTCAGGCCCCCTTCGCGGGAACTCATGGCGAGCGTACGCGTCGATCGCGCAAACTGGCGCAGATGGATGGCTGGAATCTGATGGCCCGGGCACTCCAGGGGCTGCGGATCAACGGAGACTTCGTGGTGGCCGATGTCGTCGCGGTTCAAGACGATCGGCGCAACCGTCTCGACGAGGGTATCCGAGACGCAACAGTGGTGGCCGAGACCCGATTCGCGGACGGTTCGACAGAGCTTTCCCTGCAACTGCCTCTCGCGGGACCTGCAGGGGTCTCCAGCTGGCTCGGAACCACGGCAACTCCTTCGAACATCCCGTCTCAGGGCCCCGTCACGGGTATCATCCTGGATGCGCGAGGATCCGGCATGCAGCCCGCCTTCACCGTTCGCGTGGAAGACGACAGGGGAACCGCCCTGCCAGGAGCACCGCTAGCAACCCTGTACGCGCACGGCGATGAAGGCCTGCAAAGCTGGGTGGGCGATCGCCCCAGGCGCATCCGGGTCAAGGTCGCCAGAGGCGTCACACGCGGCAACGCCCTCCTGGCGCCCGCCGAGGCGGATGCCTGGCGGGCGGTCTGGAAGGCAGGGATGCCGGTCGTGATCGTCCTCTAGGACAACTCGTCAAAACCGGACGAAACGGACACCATCAATCCCGTCAAGAGCACCGAGACGCGCAAGCCCGTCGGGCGCAATCGGATCTTCGACGTTCAGGACCATCAGGGCAGGGCCATTTCGATAACGGCGGCCGAGCTGGAATCCGAAGATGTTCACACCCAGCTCGCCAAGAAGAGTACCGACGATCCCGATCATGCCGGGTCGATCCTGGTGCGTGGCCACCAGGATATCGCCGACTGGCTTCAAGCTGAAGGCATGCTCATCGATCCGGACTATCCGGGCATCGCCATCCCCCAGGATGGTGCCGGCAACCGTATGCCAGCCATCCTTGCCGCGGACGGTCACGGTGAGGAGTTCCGCATAGTCCCGGACCTCACTCGAGCGTGACTCCCGAACCTCGATGCCCCTCTCACGGGCGACATGTGAGGCATTGACGTAGTTGACGCTTTCGCCAACGGCATTGCCGAGAACTCCCTTGAGCACTGCCGTGAGGAGCGGATCGACTGGCTTCGACGCGAGGGCGCCCTGGAACAAGACATCGATACGCTCGATGGGACCCTGCTGTAACTGGGCAGCCAGTGAACCGACCTTTTCGGCCAGTGGAAGAAGAGGCCGGACGGTCTCGACCCATTCAGGCCGCAGGCTGGGGATGTTCACAGCGGAACGGGCGCTCCCCCCCTCGAGTACCGCGACGATTTGCTCGGCGACATCCACGGCGACCTTGATCTGAGCTTCCTCGGTGGACGCACCCAGGTGGGGGGTCAGCACGATCCGATCACCCAGTTCCCTCAGGGCGCTCTCGCCGAGAGGCTCCTTCTCGAACACGTCGAGGGCCGCCGCCGCCACGTGACCGGACCGGATCGCCTCCACGAGGGCGTTCTCGTCGATGATACCCCCGCGAGAACAGTTCACCAGGCGGACCCCCTGCTTGCAGCGAGCCAGGGTGTCAGCATTGAAGAGATGCTGCGTTTCGGGTGTCTTGGGCACATGAAGACTGATGACGTCACTCTTGGCGAGCAGATCCTCGAAAGAGACAGCCTCGACTCCCAGCTCCTGGGCACGCTCGGGAGTGAGAAACGGATCGCAGCCCAGCACCTGCATGCCCAGCGCACGGGCTACCTTGGCAACCCTGGCCCCGATCTTGCCGAGGCCCATGATCCCGAGTGTCTTGTGGTACAGCTCGATGCCCACGAAGCGTTCGCGCGCCCACTGGCCACCCTTCATGGCTGCATCAGCAGAAGTGACGCGACGTGAGACCGCCATCATGAGCGCCACGGCATGTTCAGCGGCGGCGATGGTGTTGCCCTCGGGAGAATTGACCACCACGACCCCGTGCTGGGTCGCTGCCGGAACATCGATGTTGTCCACTCCGACACCGGCCCGTCCCACGATCTTGAGACGCTTGCCAGCGGCGAACACCTCGGCCGTGACACGGGTGGCCGACCGGACCATGAGTGCATCAAAGCCACCGATGATCTCGAGAAGTTCCTGGGCGCTGATCGCATCACGGGCGTCGACCTCGGCCAACTGGCCGAGAATCTCGATACCGGAGGGATCAACCCGGTCAAGAACCAGGACACGGAATGGACGGGTCATGGACGGATGCGCCTCCTGGGCGATGGATGACTGGCTCACGGTCAGATGGACTCCTGTGCACGGTGAAGGGACAGCCGCCGAACCTCGAGCGCCGCTGCGACGGCAGCACCCGGTGGTACCGAGCTACCAGAATCCGCAAGCACGCCTTCGAGCGCAGCCAGCAAACCAAGCATATCGGTATCGTCGTAGTAACCCAGGTGTCCCACGCGGAAAATGGAATCCACCAGGGGCCCCTGGCCGCCGGCCACGATGTAACCAAATTTGTCCTGAAGGAGGCCCTGGATCCTGGACGGATGAAGCCCCTCGGGAGCATAGATACCGGTGACGGCACGAGAGGCGTAGCGATCGTCCGCCTGGACGAGCGACAACCCGAGGGCTCGAGCGCCTGCCCGGACCATGCGGGTCAATCTATCGTGGCGAGCATAGATGGAATCAAGGCCCTCTGATTTGAGCATTTCCATGGCGCGAGCCAGGGCAAAAAAGAGCGAAATGGCAGGAGTCCAGGGCGTCTGACCCTTACGGGCAAAATCACGCGCCTGACCAAAATCGAAGTAGAACCGAGGCATCCGAGCCTCGGCGTGAGCAGCCCAGGCCCTGGGACTGACGGAAGCGAAAGCCAGCCCGGGTGGGACCATGAAGGCCTTCTGGGCACCGGCAAGGACGACATCGAGATCCCAATCGTCGACCGGCAGTGGAGCTGTGCCCAACCCCGAAACGGAATCGACCAGGATGAGGGCATCCGGCAAGGCCTGGCGAACGACGGCAGCAATTTCCCGGATCGGGTTCAGTAGCGCGGTCGAGGTTTCGTTGTGCGTGACGAGCACGGCCTTGTAGTGAACCCCGCGCAACTTATCAGCGACCATGTCCGGGGTGATGGGCGATCCGTAAGGCGCCTCCAGGCGATCGACGCTTGCCCCGTAAGTCTCGGCAATCTGGGCGAATCGCTTGCCGAACTCGCCGGCGACGCAGGCCAGCACCCGATCGG
>JBEIFE010000070.1:0-7561 GCA_040382575.1 Candidatus Sericytochromatia bacterium | reverse complement strand
GATCGTCCCCGCCCGGAAAAGGTCCGAAAAGCTCACGGTCGACCTGGTGGGTGCCGGTTCCGAACTGTCCCGGGACAGCCTGTACGTCGATAACGGCCTCATCGCGCGGGTCCGGATCTTGCCTCTGTCAGCGAACACCCACCGGTTGATACTCGAGATCGATCGCTCTCTCGAGGTCCAGATTCAGCACGTCGAGGGCAGCCGTCAGCTCGTCCTCCTGCTGGGCACCGGTGCTGACCCGGAGCCTGAGGCCGATGGGGCCCCCCGTTCGAGCCCCCCCGTTCGCGATGCCGGAAATGGACTGCCCCCCCGTGATGGTCGAGGAGTGGCGTCACCTGCGCCGGGACGAGCAGGGACGGGGAAGGAACTCGCGCCATTCGTGGCCGAACCCCGAGCACCGCGCGTCTCGCGAGCACGGGTCACCCTTGATCCGGGCCACGGGGGAGACGACCCCGGGACCATCGGCTTCCGTGGAACCCGAGAGAAAGACGTCACCCTGCAGACGGCGATGCGTCTGCAGAGGCTCATGCAGAACTCCGGGATGGACGTGATGCTGACCCGGACCCGGGACATGCAGATCCAGCTGCATCCCCGCGTGGACCTGGGCAACGCATTCGATTCGGACATCTTCATCTCGATCCATGCCAACCACACGGATGACCCGAGCATCGCGGGGATCGAGACCTACTACTTCCAGCCGAACGCTCTCCCGCTGGCCCGTGCCATCCACCGCAAGCTGGTGCGGGAACTGGGACGGCCCGACAGAGGCATCCGGCGAAACAACTTCGTCGTGGTCAAGTACAACCGGATGCCCGCGTGCCTGGTCGAGATCGGTTACCTGTCCAATCCGGGGGAGGAAAAGCTGCTGACCTCGGAACGCTACCAGCAGCGGGCCGCGGAAGCCCTGCTGGGCGGCGTGAAGGACTACTTCCGCAAGCATCCACCGGGCCAGTGATCAGTCGAGGGGCCACCCGTTGACGAGGCCGATCCAGCCCCCCTCGGACCCCACGGTTGCCTCGAGTCTGCCGACGTGCCAGTTCCCCAGCGACAGCCCGAGATACCCTCCGACACCGATGCGCCAGTCATCGGGGAAGAGCGGCTGGCCTCCCCGGTTCCAGACGCGCCCGACATTGCCGAACGTGGCCCCCGTGAGCCCGATGGGAGGCCACCAGCCCGGCCACAGGTTGCTCAGGAGCGGTCGGCGCAACTCGAGCCCCAGGACGAGCAACTGATCCCCGACGAAACGGCGGAACATGAGCCCCCTGAAGGGCCAGGCGACACCGGCCTGGAAGCGATGATACCAGGGCAGATCCCCTCGCCCGAAACCAGCAGTCACGGTGGTCAGAACGACGGACTCTCCCCACGGGACGAACCGTCCCCATTCGCCCTGATGCGTCCAGAAACTGCCGACCGGACCACCATCGAGCCAGCCCATCCGCGAGTCCCACCTCCAGCGAATGCCCGAACGCGGGGAAGGCGGGAGGTCCGTGTCGTCGTAACGGACCACGGGGCCCAGGGTCCGGATCCATGTGGGCGACGAGCGTTCATCCGAGGGCAGGATGTGGGTCATCATCAAGCTGGCGGAAAGTTGACCCGTCAGCCACAGCCCGGCTTCACCGCCCACGAAGAGGTTGGGATATTCCGCGAGCGGGAGATCTCCATATGCGGGCTGGAAATCCCACGCATGGCCAGCCTGCAAGCGGAAGCGGGTCTCCAGAACCCCCAGCCGGGCATGATCGGCACCCGCAGCCAACCCGAGCGGCGTGATCGGGGGCAGGACCTGAGCACTGCCAGACCATCGCGGCTCGAGTTCGAGGGTGACCACGAGTTCGGGCCCCACGTGCGACAGGCGCACGTTCCTGACCCCCGGCTGCTCGAGAAGACGACGACGCGCCTGCTCCAGGATTTCCGGACCGGGAAGCTGTCCCACCTCGAGGCCGAGGACCCTCAGAAAATGGTCGCGACGTAAACCAGGATCCGGCTGGAGACGGATCTCGGCTAGCGTCGTGGGAGGTGGAACATCGAATGCCATGCCAGAGGTCTCAGGCCCCGGCGCGCAGCGTTCTGAGCAAGGTATCGAAACGCTCTGGCGGAGCGACCTCGAAGGTCATGGGCTCCTCGGTGCGAGGATGGCAGAAGCTGAGACGGTACGCGTGGAGAGCCTGGCCCCGCAGCTTCACCGGAGAAGGCGAGCGAGCAGGGCCGTAGACCGGATCCCCCACGACGGGATGGCCCAGATGCGCCATGTGAACGCGGATCTGATGGGTGCGCCCCGTCTCGAGCTTCAGCCCGAGGAAAGTCATGTCCCGGAAGCGTTCCAGCACACGCCAGTGCGTCACGGCATCTCGCCCCGTGGCCACGACGGCCATCTTGATCCGGTCGGTCGGATGCCGTGCGATCGGCAGATCTACGGATCCCGATTCCTCGTCGATGACGCCATGAATAACAGCCAGGTACTCACGTCCCGCCGTTCGCGAGGCGATCTGATCCGCCAGCGAATGGTGGGCATGGTCGTTCTTGGCCACGACCATGAGTCCCGACGTGTCCTTGTCCAGCCGATGAACGATGCCGGGTCGGAGCACCCCACCAACCCCGGACAGATCGCCACAGTGGTGAAGCAGGGCGTTGACGAGCGTCCCCTTCCAGGATCCCGGTGCCGGATGGACGACGAGGCCCTGAGCCTTGTTGACCACGACGATGTCGCGATCCTCGTACTGGATGTCGATCTCGATGTCCTCGGGCTCGATCTCCCAGGCGGCGGGCGGCGGGAGGTCCACGATGAGGGACTCTCCACCCCGCAGCCGGTGCGAGGATCGAGCAAGGCTATCGCCGAGGAGCACGTGCCCCCCGGCGATGAGATCCTGGATGCGAGTCCGCGAGAAGTCCGGCAACCGGGCCATCAGGAACTGGTCCAGACGCAGGCCACGAGCCTCCAGCGGAACGACGAGCAGTTGCGGTGCGTCCAACCGCTACTCCTGCGTCTTGCGCGACCGCGTCGAGCGGCGGCGCGCCGGCGCCTTGCGGGCGGGTGCAGTGGCATCGGCGGAAACCTCAGCCTCGCCAGCTTCACCGGCATCGACTTCGGACGGAACAGCGGTCGGCTCGGCGATCGCCACCGGAGCCGACTCCTCGGCCGGAGACGCTTCCGCGCCGGAAGCCTCAGCCTCGGTCGAACCAGCCGCCTCGTCAGCCGCGGCAGCAGCCGAGCGGCGACGGACCGGCCGACGCCGCGGCGTGGCGCTCACGCGGGGAGCCTGTGCCTCGCCCGTCTCGACTGCCGCAGCAGGCTCGACCTCGAGAACGGGCTCCACGACCGCTTCGACCGTGGGCTCCGCGACAGGCGCTGGCGCCAGAACCTCGACAGCGGGTGCCGCTACGACCTTTTCTTCGACCGGTGCAGCGACGACCGGAGCCTCGACCGTCTGGTCAGCAGCCGCAGCCATCACCTGCAAGACGCCAGGCGCAACTTCGACCACCGACGTCCGGGGACGGGTGCGGGCCCGGGGACGGAAGACCCGGAGCGGCCCATCGGCGACGGACGCCGCGGCAGGCGGAGGCAGCGCAGCATCGCCCCAGGGCGAAGGGCCCTCGACCACGGCAACCACCGGCTCGACGATCGCAGGGGCGACGGGCTGTGCCAGAACGGCGGCCGAAGCGGGACGGTGGCGGTCACCACCGGTGCTGCGAGCGCCATCGCGACCCCGGTCACGGTCACGTTCACGTCCTCGGCCACGCCGACGGTCGCGATCGCGATCGCCCCGGTCACGACCGCGGTCGCGGCCACCCTCGAACTCACGCACCGGACGCTCGGCCTCGCGAGCTCCCTCTTCGAAGTCCCCGCCAAGATCGACGGTCTCGAAGACGAAGCCGGACGATGTCGCCGGAGCGGTCTCGGCCACGGGACGCTGCGCAGGGGTCTCACGGACCTCCTCGAGCTCGAGCCCCTCGAAACCGGGCTCTTCGTCACCCTCGAGTTCGTCCGACTCGAAACGCTCGCCCTCGGCGGCGCCATTCGGCCCGCGACCCCGACCACGGCGACGACGACGGCGGCGACGGCGCGTGCCATCCCCCCCGCGCTCCTCGGATGTCTCGACGAGGTCCTCACGCGGGCCCTCGGAAGGATAGGCAGGAGCGTCGAGCACGATGGGCTCGGTGAGGATCTCCTCGACCACCTCGTCGGCCACGTCGGCCACCTCGGCCTCACGAGACGGACGGGAGACCAGGCCAAGGCCCGATCCGGCGTGGATGGCATTCCGGACCCGTCCGAGACCACCGCAGGTCTCGCAGGAAGTCGTGAGCATCTCGAGAAGGCTCTGGCCCTGACGACGACGCGAGAGCTCCATCAGACCGTGCTCGGAGAACTGCGGGCTGATCTGGGGCCGGCTCTTGTCAGCCTTGATGGCCTCGGTCATCGCCGCGACGACCTTCTGCTGGTCGGCAGCCGCATCCATGGAGATGAAATCGACGATGATGATGCCGCCGATGTCCCGCAGACGGATCTGCCGTGCGACCTCGGCAGCGGCCTCGATATTCGTCTTGAGGACGGTCTCGGCCAGGCTACGCGAGTTGGTGAGCTTGCCCGAGTTGACGTCGATGACCGTCAGGGCCTCCGTCACCTCGATGACGATGGAGCCACCAGAGGGCAGCGAGACACGCGGCTTGAGGATCTGCTCCATCTCCTGACGCACCCGGTAGTGCTCGAGGATGGGCGTGCGGCCGCGATGCAGCGTCAGGTTCCGGACCATCTCGGGCATCCAGCTCGTGAGCATGGCCTTCGCGCGCTGGAAGGCGTCCTGGCTGTCGACGACGATGCGCTCGGTGTCGGACGTCAGGCGATCGCGCAGGACACGGGTGAGCAGGTCGTTATCGCGATAGAGGAGGGCGGGGGGCGCCTTGGTCTGGGCCGAATGCAGGATGTCGGTCCAGCGCTCGATGAGCTCCTCGATGTCGCGGCGCAGTTCATCCTCGGTGCAGCCGACGGCCTCGGTCCGGACGATGAGGCCGTGACCGGGGTCCTTGAGCTCGGTGGCGATGCGGCGCAGACGATCGCGCTCGCGCGAATCGGTGATCATACGCGACAGACAGACACGGTTGTCATGCGGTACGAACACGAGATACCGGCCCGGCACCGACAGACGACCGGTGAGGCGAGCCCCCTTGGTCCCCGTGGGGGCCTTGGCGATCTGGATCAGAAGCTTCTCACCCGTGCGGATGGGCTGGGGCTTCGGACGACGACGGGGCGACTGCGTGGTCGGCAGGTCCGCGACGTGGATGAAGCCGTTCTTGTCGTGCCCGATATTGATGAAGGCCGCCTCGATGGCCGGAACCACCGATTCGACCTTCCCCAGGACGATATCACCGACGAGCTGGTCACCTTGACGGAGCACGAACTCGGCTGCGCGACCCTGCTCGAATACGATGGCAAGGTCGTCCGCCTCGCTGATGACGATTTCCTTTTTCACAGAGCTTTCCTATAGAGGTAGGGAGTACGGTTCAGGCTGCGAACGCACTCTCGTCCAGGCCTCCCGGTGGGGCCGAGCATCGCGCCAGCAAGGGGAACCAGGGGCGGACGCTCGCGAGGCCTGCCACGAGCCGATCCGTTCCGGGCTCGACCCTTCGTCATCGTTCGTCCGGGGGCTTCTTGAGCCACTCACGACCAGGTTCGAACGGCGCAAGGGGAACGCCAGAAACGGATGGCGTCATCGTATCAGGGGGGTGGAGGGTGGTCAAGGCGCGGGTCAGGCCCGTGCTATGATCGCATCATGACACGTCTCTTGGGCCTGGACCCGGGCACCGCCATCATCGGCTATGGCGTCGTGGACGTCGCCGGCAGCAGCCCGCCCCGCATGATCGGCTGCGGGGTCATCCGGACGGATTCTCGTTCCCCCCGGGGCGAGCGCCTCCGCACCCTGTACGAAGACCTGACCGACCTGCTGGCCCAGGTCCAGCCCGACCTGGTCGTGCTCGAGAAGCTGTTCGCCTTCCGTAACGTCACCACCGTTATCGCAGTCGCCGAGGCGAGGGGCGTCATGCTGCTCGCCTGTGAGCAGGCGGGGCTCGAGGTTCGCGAGGTCACCCCCATGGAGGCCAAGCTCTCGATAGCGGGCCACGGCCGAGCATCCAAACTGGAGGTCCAGGAAGGCGTCCGCGACCTGCTGCGTCTCGACTTCGTTCCCAAGCCCGATGACGCGGCCGACGCGCTCGCCCTCGCGCTCACCATGCTCCCGCGTCTCGAGCTGGAGCCCTTGCCTGGAAGGATGGAGCCCGCGTGATCATCCGGTTGACGGGCGAGCTCGTTCACGTGGGTGTGGACCAGCTCTGGCTCGACGTGCACGGCGTGACCTATCAGGTCTTCGTCTCTCGTCGGAACCTCGACACGATGCCCCCCCTGGGCACCCGCTGCTCCCTCTACACCCACGCCATCCAGCGCGAGGACGGCTCGACGCTGTACGGATACCCCACCATGGAAGAGCGTCAGCTCTTTCTCAGCCTGCTCGGCGTGAGCGGGGTGGGAGCCCGGACGGCCTTGGCGCTCCTGAGCCACCTGGCACCGGACCAGCTGGTGTCGGCGATCGCCCGTCAGGACGCCGCTGCGCTCGCAAAGGCCCCCGGTGTCGGCAAGAAGACGGCCGAACGGATCCTCCTCGAACTGCGAGAGAAGGTCACACCCTCCCGTTCGCGGCGCGGCGCGGCAGGGGCACTCTCCGCCCCCCTACCCGTGACCACCTCCGGGCCGCACGGTGAGGTCGCGCTCGCCCTCGAGAGCCTGGGGTACGAACCGGATGAGATTCACGAGGCTCTGGCGCGCCTGTCGCCCGACCTCGACCTCGAATCGGCCATCCGCGGCGCCATCCAGCACCTCAGCGGCCTGGGAGGCTAGGCGATGCCCATCGTGCCGTCGGGGGGCGAATCGTTCGGTGTACCGGGGTCGGAACCTGCCCGCCCGAAACCCCGCGGCCGAGCACCGAGTCAGCCACAGTCCCCCTCGCGCCCCCCCGAATCCGACCCTCGTCCGGCACCTGCCGGCCCGCGGACGGTCGGAGCCGAGGCGAGGCCCGAAGAGAACCCGCTCGAGGTCTCGCTCAGGCCCCACAGTCTGGACGACTACACGGGACAGGACAGCCTCAAGGAAAGCCTGGCGATCGCCATCGCGGCGGCGCGCAAGCGCCAGGAGTCGCTGGACCACGTGCTGCTGTACGGGCCTCCCGGTCTGGGGAAGACCAGCCTCGCCCTGATCCTGGCACGGGAGATGGGCTGCCAGATCCGGATCACCTCGGCACCCGCCCTCGAGCGCCCTCGCGACGTGGCGGGTCTGCTCGTGGCCCTGCAACCCGGCGACATCCTGTTCATCGACGAGATCCACCGCCTGAATCGCCTGGCCGAGGAGATCCTCTATCCGGCCATGGAGGACTTCACGCTCGACCTGACGCTCGGCAAGGGCCAGACGGCGCGCATCAAGCGCCTTCCGCTGCAGCGCTTCACGCTGGTCGGCGCAACGACCCGCGTCGGTGCGCTGTCGAGTCCGCTCCGTGACCGCTTCGGCCTCGTGCAGCGCCTCGAT
>JBEIFE010000069.1:0-7561 GCA_040382575.1 Candidatus Sericytochromatia bacterium | reverse complement strand
TCACCCCCGCTCCGTACCCGGATCGGGCGCGGCTCCAGGCGAAGTTCTGAAGGGATTGGTCCCAGAAGATCCCCGAATCACCGAAGAGCGCTCCCGCGACGCGATCTCCGAAGATGGGAAAGCGATACTCGAGCGAGGCCAGCGAGAACGAATCACCGGAATAGGCCTGGCCCGTCTGCTCGGCACGCTGGACATCGGCGGCACCCGGCGTCTCGGGCCAGCCGCGGATGAGGTTCGGCCCGATGGCAAAGTAACGCTCGTACCGGGGAACGTCCCCACCGAAGGGGGTCTGGAGCGTTCCCAGCTTGAAGCCGAAGGCGAGCGTGTGGCCGAACCAAAGCGGGAAATACCGGTTGACATCCATCTGCAGGCGAGTGACTCTCACGTTGCCGAGCCCCAGATACTGCTCCAGTGTCGCCGTGTTGAACCAGCCCGTGCTCGGATTGAGGATGTAGTCCCGGCTGTCGAACGAGACGGTATAGCCGACACTTCCATTCCAGATGGGATCCGTCGAGGATCCCTTGACCACCGGGGGGATGGGCTTGTCGTAATTGAACTGGACGCCGCCCGTGCCGTCGAACAGACCGACGTACTCCAGTCGCGTCTTCAACGAACCCCGCCACTGGGCCGTGATGGGATCATCCCCGAATAGCGGACGACCATAATTCAGATTGAAGCCGCGACGCTCCTCGAGGAAGGAAGCAAAAAAATTGTAGAAGCGCCGCCAGTAGAGCCCCCCGCCGAACGAGCTGTGGGCCTCGTCGATCCAGGGGTTGAAGTAGCTGAACTCTGCGGACGGGTTACGGGAGAGGTTGAGATCGGCCGAAACCGACTGCGCACGACCGAACAGATTGTCCTTGCGAACGCTCGCGATCCCGATGACACCATCTCGAGTGCTCCAGCCAGCCGAGGCATTGATGGCGCCCGTCTGCTTTTCCTTGAGCGCGAGGCCGATCACGAAGTGACCGGGGCGATCGGGAACCGGGTCGTAACGCGGCACGACTTCCTCGAAGTAGTTGAGGTTGTAGATGCGGCGCAGATCGTCCTGGAAGCGATTGGCATTGAAGACTTCACCGGTCTTGACCGTGAATTCACGCCGGACGACGTATTCCTGGGTCTCGACATGGCCCGAGAGCTTGATCTCGTCGAGGATGCCCTCCGCGAACGAAACCTCGAGGCGCCCGGAGTCTCGGACCTCCAGGTTGGCCACGCGCGCCAGCACGTAACCGGCCTTCTGGTACCGCTCCTCGAGCGCCCGGATCCGGTCCTGGACCTCTTTGAAGTTCAAGATCTTCCCCTCGAGGCCCTTGAAGGTCTCGAGGACCTCGGCCACGGGGAAGACCGTCACCCCCTGCAGGTCGACCCCCACCAGAGCGGGGTTCTCCTCGACCGTGAAGACCAGGACCAGGCCACCGAACGGTGACTCGTCGAGGCGAGCGCGGACGTCCCGGAAGAGTCCCAGTCCATAGACGCGCTGCATGCTCTCGAGCACACGCGAACGCGTGACTTCCTGTCCGGGTTGAACGGGGACAGCCAGAAGAACCGTCTCCTCGTCGACGCTCTTCAGGCCTTCGACCCGGACGTCTCGGATGGGAATGCCCGGTCCCTCGTCCACCACCGGCGCGCTCGCGCTCGCTGCAGCCGACCCGGTCGCCTCGAGCGATAACGACGCCTCAGGCACGAGCGGAGCCGAGGCAGTGGCCAAGGGCACGGCCTGGGTGGACGGCGCGGCAGCGGGCAGAGGGAGAGACGAGGCGCCAGCAGGCGGCTCGGAATCAGGGCGAGCCCCGGGGGCCGCCAGGGCCTCGGAAGTCTGGACCCAGCAGACAACACTGACCAGCAGCGACAGGGCACGGGCAGCGAGGGAAGATCGCGGAGAGGCTGAGATGCTCAAGAAGGACCTTTCCGGAAACATTCCGGAGGGGGCGCAGATACGTTCGATTATAGGAGAGGGTGAAGCTCAGGGAAAGATCTAACCCTGGTTTGAACCGGCTGCGTTCAGTGGAAGCATCCGGATCCGGGTGGCCCGCCGCCCATTGGTGGCCTCGACCCGGAAGACTCCCTTGGCGATCCGGATCTCGTCTCCCACCTCGGGCGTATGGCCGATCTCACCGAACACCAGACCCGCGATGGTGTTGAACTCCTCGTCCGGGAGATCCAGCGCGAACCGCTCGTTGAGGCGATCGATGCTGGCCCTGCCATCGAGCAGATACGAGCCATCCGCCTGGTGCTCGATATCGGCGGCATCGACCTCGAACTCGTCGGAGATCTCGCCGACGAGCTGCTCCATGAGGTCCTCCATGGTGACGAGCCCCGCCGTGCCGCCGAACTCGTCGATGACGATCGCGACCTGGGTCCGACGCCGCCGGAACTCGGTGAGCATGTCCGAGATGGACTTGTTCTCGGGAACGGCCAGAACGGGCCGCATCACGACGCGGGCTTCGAGCATGTCGGCCTCACTCAGGCGACCGAGGACATCCTTGATGTGGATGACCCCCACGATGTGATCCACACTGCCCTCGTACACCGGAAATCGCGTGTGGTGACATTCACCGGCCAGAGCCAGGACCTCCTGGAGCCGGGCCGATACGGGGACGCACCGGATCTCGAGACGCGGGACCATGACCTCGTCGACCGTCTTGTCAGCGAACTCGAAGGCCTTGTGGAGCAGAGCCTGTTCGTCCGCCTCGAGGACCCCACCCTCGTGTGAGGCCTGGACGAGCATCTTGAGCTCTTCCTCGGAGTGGACCAGGTGAACAGCCTTCTGGACATGCAAGCCGAACAGCCCCAGAAAGATGGCGGACGAGCGGTTGAGGAACCAGATGAAGGGCCGGAAGAGCTGATAGAAGAGCTCGATGGGATAGACGCAGAACAGGACCACCCGCTCCGCCTGATGCAAACCCAGCGTCTTGGGGGCGAGTTCTCCGAGGACCATGAGGATGTAGCTGATCACCGCGAACGAGAGGACCAGCGTGATGGTGCGCTCCGCGGCGACCGGGAGGATCGAGAACAGCGGATGGAGAGCCTTTTCGAGAATATGCGCCAGGGTCTGCTCCCCCATGGCACCGAGACCGAGGCTTGCGAGCGTGATCCCGAGCTGGGTACTCGAGATGAATCGAGTGGGTTCCTCGAGGGCCTTCTTCACCCGTCGAGCGGCGGCGTTGCCCTCGTCAGACAGCTGATCGATCCGGGTCCGACGGACGCTCACGAAGGCGTATTCGGCGGCCACGCAGAAGGCGGTGGCCAGCACGAGGCCCGAGACGATCAGCAGGTCGGTGAACACATGGGAAGAGCCATCCATGAACTACTGCACTCCCACGGAAGCGGTCCGAGTGGACATCACTCCGCGCAACTGCTCCAGACGCTCCCGGTAGGCGGACTGCCAGATGTTCTCGGTCCACATGACGAGCGCATCCTCACCGTCTTCCTGGTAGTAGCCCTTCCGGCGACCGAGCGACGTGAAGCCATACTTCTCGTACAGGCGCTGGGCCCCCACGTTCGAGGCACGGACCTCGAGCGTGACCCACTTGGCGCCGCGCGCGGCGGCATCGTCGATGAGGTGCAACAAGAGGCGCTCTCCGATGTAACGTCGCTGGAAAGTCGGATGGACGCCGACCGTCGTGATGTGGGATTCCTCGAGGATCAACCAGTACCCTGCATACCCCACGATCCGGTCTCCCTCTCGTGCGACGAAGTAATGACTGGCCGGATTGTCGAGCTCATTGGCAAATGATTTCAGATTCCATCGATCGCCAAAACAGAGCTTCTCGATGGGAATGACGTCGATGAGGTCCTCGTGCTTCATGAAATCGACGGCGATCATGCGCGTTCCTCCAGGGGGTGGGCGAGTGGGCGCCAGTTGGGCGTGGCGCTGGCCTCGCGCAGGTAGCGAGGATGGGCCGTGACGGGATCGTCTTGCCCACCGGCCGCCAGCCGGACCACGCCGAGACGCGCGACGGAGTCGGGCAGCAGCCGCACCTCGGCCCCGACCCTGCAAAGGGGGCCTGTTTGCTCGAGGGTCTCGAGATGCGAGAGCCAGGTCGCCTCTTCGAGGCAGCGCTCCGGTTCGATGAGCTCGAGCACCGCGCCCTCGCGCCGGTAGACGGCCGCGAAGACCTCACCCCGGCGAGCATCTTGCCAGACGGCGACACGACCGGGCTCACCGCCCTGGAAGGCGAGCGCCTCGAGGGTTCCCAGGGTCACGAGCGGGGCCTGACGCGCCATGGCATACCCCTTGGCCCAGGCCAGGGCCGTGCGGACCCCCGTGAAGCTCCCCGGCCCGACCACCACGGCAACGGGAAGCACCGCCCCCCGGGGCAGGCCGGCATCGAACCAGACCTGCTGGATGGCGCCGGACAGGAGCTCGGCATGGCGCGATCGCCCCGTACCCGCCGATTCATCGAACCGGGACAGCACCCGGTCGCCGCTGACGATCGCCAGGGCCAGGCGCTCTTCAGCCGTATGGATTCCGAGGACGGGCCTCGTGGAAGGTTCAGACATCTCCCGCTCCCAAGGCCTGCTGGACCCAGGCGGCAGCCCGCTCGGTGCGGGGTTCAAAACGCACGTCGCGCCCGTCTTCCCGCCACTCGAGCGAGAGAACCAGGCCGGGTGGCAGAGCGGGCTCCAGGCGTGCAGGCCACTCGACGAGCACCAGGGCATCGGGACGGTCCCAGGCTTCCTCGAGATCCGGCGGGGCGTGACGAGCCGGTTCCAGGCGATACAGGTCGAAATGAACGAGGGGGAGGCGCCCATCCTCGAGTTCGTGCACGAGGGCGAAGGTGGGGCTGGTGACGGGTTCCTCGATACCGAGTCCCGCAGCCACTCCCTGGGCGAGGGAGGTCTTGCCCGCACCGAGGTCGCCCTCGAGCCACAGCACGTCCCCCGGTCGCGCGGTCCGACCGAGCGCCTCCCCGAGAGCGCGGGTGGCGTCGACGGAGGCGAGATGCAACGGCTGTTCGGACGAGGACAAGATGAACCCCACGGGCGGGGACCTCCCGGGAGGTCTTGAAAAGCTTGACCCTGTCGAGCCGCGGAGGGGGTTTTTAGACCTGCTTGGAAGCAGGTGGGTGCCCTCCTGCCGGTGCTCCGTTTCCGTCTACAGGGACGGTCTACTTCACACCCTCAGAGTCCAGGGCTCCCGTTTCGTTGACTTGTAGCCCAAAAACCGGACCATCACGTCGACCCGACAGGATCGATGCGAGTGTAGCACTCCGGTGCACCCCGGGCAACACGCGCGTCACAGGTCTCAGGCACGCAGCGCCCCCCCGCGGCAAGGTAGAATCTGAACGGCGGCGGACCCTGGAATCTCCGGTTCGCGGCGATCCCGGTGGCTCTCGCGAGGAGGTGCTCAACGTGTCGACTCCCCCATTGCCTGCCGCCAGGCGCGCTCTGGTCACGGGTATCACCGGCCAGGACGGATCTTACCTGGCCGAACTCCTGCTCGCGAAAGGCTACGAGGTCCACGGGATCAAGCGTCGGGCCTCGAGCTTCAACAGCCAGCGGGTCGACCACCTCTACCAGGACCCTCACGAGGCCCATCGCCGCTTCCACATGCACTATGGAGATCTGACGGACTCGACCAACCTCATCCGGATCGTCCAGGAGGTCCAGCCGGACGAGATCTACAACCTGGCCGCGATGAGCCACGTGGCCGTCTCGTTCGACACCCCGGAATACACGGCCAACGCGGACGGTATCGGGACGCTGCGGTTGCTCGAGGCCATCCGCATCCTGGGACTCGAGCGCAAGATCCGGTTCTATCAGGCCTCCACATCCGAGCTGTACGGCAAGGTCCAGGCCGTGCCCCAGGACGAGACGACGCCCTTCTATCCGCGCAGCCCGTACGGGGCCGCCAAGATCTATGCCTACTGGATCACCGTCAACTACCGCGAGGCCTATGGCATGCATGCCTCGAACGGCGTGCTCTTCAACCACGAGAGCCCGCGCCGCGGCGAGACCTTCGTGACCCGCAAGGTCAGCCGCGCCGTGGCCCGCATCCATCTGGGGCTGGAAGACCGTCTGTACCTGGGCAATCTGGATGCCCTGCGCGACTGGGGCCACGCCCGCGACTACGTCGAGGCGATGTGGCTCATGCTCCAGCAGGAGACGCCGGACGACTACGTGATCGCCACGGGCGAGCAGCATTCGGTGCGCGCCTTCGTCGAGCGCGCTTTCGCCGAGGTCGGGCACACGGTTCGCTGGGAAGGCAAGGGCGTGAACGAGCGCGGCATCGATGCCGAATCGGGTCAGGTCCTCGTGGAGGTCGATCCGCGGTACTTCCGTCCCACCGAGGTCGACACCCTGCTCGGGAACCCGGCCAAGGCCAGGCGGCAACTCGGCTGGAGCCCTCGCACGACTTTCGACGAGCTCGTGCGCGAGATGGTCGCCCACGACCTCGAGGAGGCCCGCCAGTTCGAGGTCGTCACCAAGAGCGGTTTCGAGGTCTTCGCCCCCCATGAATGAGACGTCACGCATCCACGTCGCGGGGCACCGGGGCCTGGTGGGGTCGGCGATCGTCCGCCGCCTCGAGTCCGGTGGCTATCAGAACCTTCTGCTGCGGACGAGCCAGGAACTCGACCTGCGCGATCCCGTCGCGACCCGGCGCTTCTTCGAGGAAGAGCGACCCGAATACGTCTTCCTGGCCGCAGCCCGGGTGGGGGGTATCCTGGCCAACTCCCGCAGCCCGGTGGACTTTCTGGCTGACAACCTGGCCATCCAGCAGAACGTGATCACCTCGGCGCACGCCTCGGGCGTGACGAAACTGCTGTTCCTGGGCTCGTCGTGCATCTACCCGCGGGAATGCCCCCAGCCCATCCGCGAGGAGTATCTGCTCTCGGGGCCCCTGGAGCCCACCAACGAGTGGTATGCGATCGCCAAGATCGCGGGCATCAAGCTGTGCCAGGCGTACCGCCGGCAGTTCGGCGCCCGCTTCATCTCGGCGATGCCCACGAACCTGTACGGGCCGAATGACCACTTCGACCTCGAGACCTCGCATGTCCTGCCAGCCATGATCCGCAAGTTCCACGATGCGAAGGTGGCCATGGACTCGGGTGAAGCGGCCGTCGTTCCCCTCTGGGGCTCAGGCAGTCCGCGGCGCGAGTTCCTGTACGTGGACGACCTGGCGGATGCCTGCGTGTTCCTCATGCAACACTACGAAGACGATACCCCCATCAACGTGGGCACGGGGACGGACGTGACGATCCGCGAGCTCGCGGAGCTCGTAGCGCGGACCGTGGGCTACGAGGGCGAGGTCGTCTGGGATGCCTCGAAGCCCGACGGGACGCCCCGGAAATGGCTGGACGTGAGCCGGCTCGCGGCACTCGGCTGGCAGGCGAGAACCGGGCTGGAACGGGGCCTCACGGAGACGGTATCTTGGTATACCGATTCTGCCTGAGCTCGATCACCGGAGCAAGCTCCAGTCGAGCGGTGTGCCGCATTTGATGGGACGCGGCGTACGCAGGCCGAGCACCTGCTCGAGCAAGGCGGGGTTCAAGCCGAATCCGGGACGGATCGCCCGCACGTGCTGCTCGGTCAGGACATCCCCGGCCTCGAGATCCCGGAC
>JBEIFE010000068.1:0-7564 GCA_040382575.1 Candidatus Sericytochromatia bacterium | reverse complement strand
GGTGGTTCGTCACGACCAGTCCGCCCGCGTCGAGCACGAAGCCCGACCCGACGCCCCGCTGCTCGCTCGGGCGACGTGTCCCGTTTCCGGGCACTCCGAAGAACTGGAAGAACGGATCGAACTCCATGGGGTTGGCCTGCCGCCGCGTGACGGTGTCGATGTTGACCACGGCGGGCGCCGCCTTCTCGGCAAGGTCCGCGATGGAATCCGGGCCGAACGTTCGAGCGGCGATGGAGGGGAACGGAAGGGCCAGAGTGGACACGACGGTCAGCGTGCTGGCCAGGACGATGGACGGAACGCGATGCATGCGGAGCCTCCCGGTGATGACCTGCATCCGCGTATTATAGCCTTCACGACGATCGCGCTGCCAGGACAGGGTTCCAGGATTCTGGTATGATCGAAATCCGGATCTCCGGCTGGCGTGCGTGGGTCCCACGCGACGTGGCCCCGTGAACCCCGTCAGGCCCGGAAGGGAGCAGCGGTAAGCGGTCGGCGCGGGCGCCGTGGTCCAGCCGACGCATGTCGGCCGGGGGTCCGGAAAACTTTCAGGGTCGTCCAGGTAACCTTTGTTCTGACCAGGTAACCTCCCCTTCCATGTCCTCACGCGACCTCTACCAGTTGCTCGGTGTCGAACCCGACGCCAGCGACGACACCCTCAAGAAAGCGTACCGCAAGCTTGCTCGCGAGACGCACCCGGATCGTGTCCAGGGTGCCGAGAAAGAGTCAGCGGAGGTGCGCTTCAAGGAGATCACGTCGGCCTACGAGACGCTGAGTGATCCTCGGACCCGTGCCGAATACGATGCCATCCGACAGACCCGTTCCACGCGCGGAGGCAGCACCGGTGGCCAGACATCCGGCGGCGGCTGGCCCTTCTCGCGCTCCGTGAGATGGAGCCCCTTCGGGCAGGATGGCCCGTTCGGGGGCATGGGGGGCTTCGCGGGCGGCATCTTCGAGGACATCCTGGAGGGGACCTTCGGTTCTCCGCCCAGGTCGAACCCCGGTGCCGCCGAGCCTCAGGCGCGGGCACGCGCCACGTCGACCGTGGACGAGACGCCACTCGTCCAGCTGACTCTTGAAGAGGTCCATGGGGGAACGAGCCGCGAGGTGGCGAATCCCAGGACCGGCAAGCGTCTCAGGGTCAAGATTCCTGCGGGTATCGCGGATGGTGCCACCGTCCGGGCCGGAGATCTGCTCGTCCGGGTGGAGGTTCTGGAGCATGCGCTCTTCGAGCGCGCAGAATCGGACCTGCGTATCGACCTGCCGATCAGCTTCCTGGAGGCCATCGAGGGGGCCGAGATCGAGGTTCCGACCCTTTCGGGTGCCGTGAAGCTCAAGGTGCCACCTCGGACTCAGACCGGTCGGACCTTCCGTCTACGGGGCAAGGGCTTGCCCCGGGCCGGTGAAGACGGGATGGGGGATCTTTACATGCGGGCCGTCATCGTCTTGCCGCAGGAGTACGATGACACGGCACTCGCGCTCTGGAAGCGCCTCGACACCCTTCATCGCTACGATCCGCGGGCTGCGCTGCGGCGGGGAATCTGAGATGCCAGGCACGGTCGCGACCTTCCTCGGGAGCACGCACCTTTTCGCCGACCTCGAGGCCGATGAACTCGAGGCCGTGGCGGTCATCTGTCGCAAGCGTCCCGTTCCCAAGGGTTCGATCCTCTTCTACGAGGAGGATCCTGGCAATGCGTGCTACGTCGTCACGCAGGGCAAGATCAAGATCGTCATCAACTCGGGTGATGGTCGCGAGCACATCCTGGGAATCCTGGGGCCGCACGATCTGCTGGGTGAGATGTCCCTGATCGATGGCAAGCCGCGAAGCGCAAGTGCCGTCGCGGTCGAGGACAGCGAGGTTCTCACGTTGCCGCGGGACGAATTCGGCAAACTTCTTCGCCAGGTGCCGGACATCGTGTACAAGCTGCTGGTGGTGCTGTCCCGGCGTCTCCGCGCCACCGACGCGCATGTGGAGAGCCTTGCTTTCCTGTCTGCTCCCGGTCGCGTGGCGCGCCTGATGTTGCATCTGGCAGACGAGTCCGGCGAGCGGTCGCCCGAGGGCAAGCCCCGATTCACGACGCGTATGACCCGCCAGGAAATGGCCAACATCACGGGGACCAGTCGGGAGACCTTTACCCGGATCATGACCGAGTACCAGGAACGGCTACTCCTCTCGGTCGATCGCCAGCACTTCGTCATCGAGAATCCCTCGAAGCTCCGGGAACTCATCGTCTGAGCCGAGAATGCCCGGGTCTGCCCGCTATCGGGTGTGAATGGACGTCCGCGGTAGAGTTCAGTCTTGGCCCGTGAGCAGGACGGTTTTCATCCTGAGCAGTGGACCGGATTGTTCGGCGATCGCCAGCATGCGATTCCCTTGTTGGATGCGCACCATGGTTCCTGCCGGCCGTTCCTCGCGAGCCTCCAGCGCTTTCCCGTTACCGACGGCGCGAAACTCCTCGTCCGTGGCCTCGTGAACCGCCAGATGGCCCAGGGCTTCATCCCAGCTCAGCCAGCGAGGCTCGTCTTCCAGACGCACGCTCGAGTCGAGACCGATGCCCGACGAACGGGTCCGGAGCAGGAACGTCAGCGATGCGGGGACTCCGAGGGCCTGGCCGAGATCTTCGGCCAGGGTCCGGATGTAGGTGCCGGGGGAGCAGGCGACGCGGACGAGGGCCTGCGGTTGCGGGCCCGGGGTGAAGCGTTGTAACTCGAGTTCGTGCAGGGTAATCGTACGGACGGGGCGATCGGCGATTTCCACGCCTTCCCTGGCCAGCTCGTGGAGGCGCTTCCCCCCCACGTGCACGGCTGACACCATCGGGACGCGTTGCTGGCTCGGCCCCAGAAAGCGCGGCAGAACGGCTTCGAGAGCCTCGCGCGTCACGGTCACGTCGCGGCACTCTCGGATCTCGCCCTCCGCGTCTCCGGTCGAGGTCGACCGGCCGAAGCAGATCTCGGCCACGTACTCCTTGTCGGCGGCGAGATACGGGATGAGCCGGGTCGCCCGTCCCGCGGCCACCGGCAGCACGCCGCATGCCGGAGGATCGAGCGTGCCGGCATGTCCCACTCGCCGGGTACCCAGCTTGCGGCGGAGGAAGGCGACCACGTCATGACTGGTCATGCCGGGTGGCTTGAGGATCGAGAGGAAGCCTTCAGGCACGGAGGGGGTCGAGGGCCGCGAGGGCTTCCTGGGCCGCCGAGACCAGGAGCTCTGCCGCCTGTTCGAGGTCGCCCGTCAGGGTGCAGCCGGCTGCCCGGCGATGACCACCGCCCTGGAACCGTGCTGCCAGTGCCGCCACGTCCACGAACTGCTTGGATCGCAGGCTGGCCTTCAGGGTTCCCCGGGCCGTTTCGCGGACCATGATGGCAACCTCGACGCCTTCGATGGTCCGGAGCGTCTCGACGAGGCCCTCGGTATGCTCTTCACGGGCACCGACGTCGGCGAGCATCTCGCGAGAGATGGTGGTCCATGCGATGCGGCCACAGGCACTGAGGTTCATGCGTTGCATGGCCAGGCCGCGGATGCGCACTTCCGAGAGTTCCACGCGTTCGTAGAGCATGCGGTAAACGTATCCGGGCTGCACGCCTGCTCGCATCAGGTCGGCCGCCATCTCGTGGCAGGCCACGTTGGTGGCCTCGTACGCGAAGCGTCCAGTGTCCGTCACGAGGGCGACGTACATGCCGTGGGCGGCCTCGGAATCGATCGGTACCTGGAAGTGCCGGAACAGCCGATAGACGACCTCGCCCGTCGCTGCAGCATCGGTCAGGACGACGTTGACGTCTCCGAAGAGTGGATTCGAGATGTGATGATCGACGTCCACCAGGGGGTGAATCGAGCCAAGCTGCGCGCTCAGAGGTCCGAAGCGGCCCAGGTCAGCCGCGTCCAGCGTCACGACCCCCGCATCGCGTTGCCAGTTTTCCGGTATGGTCTGCACGACCTCGTCAGCACCCGGCATGAAGGCGAGTGAGCGAGGAACCGGGTCCGGACAGACGTGAAGGACCTCATGCCCGAGGTGGCGTAAAAGGACCTTCATGGCGATCGCCGAACCGAGGGTGTCGCCATCCGGGTTCATGTGAGAGGCCACGATCCAGCGCCGGGTCGTTCCCGACCGCAGGGTTTCAAGGCCATTCACGTCGAGGTCGCTCATGCGCCCTCTCCGGGGGAAGGGGGCTCGGGTTGCTCGCGCTCCTCACGCAGCTGCGAGAGGAGAGAGTGGATGTGGGCCCCGTGCGCGAGCGAGGGGTCCTTCACGATCTGGAGCGTCGGAGCGGTCCGGAGCTGGAGGGTTCTGGCCACCTCGCCACGGATGAACTTGATCGCGGACTGCAGACCTTCCATGGTCTGCTCCACCTCATCCGGCTCGCCATAGAGCGAGACGAACACCTTCGCGTGACGCAGATCCCGGGACAGCTCGACGTCCGTCACCGAGATGAGCGCCGAGATCCGGCTGTCTTTGAGACGTCGGACGGTCTCGGAGACCACCTCTTTGATGGCCTCCCCGACACGACCCGCACGGGTCTGGCTCATGGTTGTCTCCCCATCCGGGCCCCGGTCACGCCTTGGCCTGCAGCTGGTACAGCTCGATCATGTCGCCGACCTCGAGCGTGTTGTAGTCGTCGAACGACATACCGCACTCGTAACCCGTGGCCACTTCCTTGACGTCGTCCTTGAAGCGCTTGAGGCCCGTCAGCTTGCCCTTGTAGATTTCCTTGCCACCGCGGATGAGCTTGGCGATCGCATTGCGGATAGCCTTGCCCTCGCGGACCTGACAGCCTGCGATCATCTCGGTCTTGCCAATCTTGAAGGTCTGCAGGATCTCGGCACGACCGAGGAAGACTTCCTCGTACTCGGGCTCCAGCATGCCCTTGAGGGCGGCTTCCATGTCCTCGAGCACCTTGTAGATGATGTTGTACTCGCGGATGTCGACGCCATCGACGCTGGCGCGGCTCCGGGCACGGTCGTCCGCCTTGACGTTGAAGGCGATGACGATCGCATCCGAGGCGGCGGCGAGCATGACGTCGGCTTCCGAGACGTCGCCCGTACCCGAGTGGATGATCCGGATCTGGATGTCGCCATCCTTCGCGGTGATCTTCCCGAGCGAGCTTTCGAGCGCCTCGGCGGAACCCTTCACATCGGACTTCAGGATAACCTTGAGGTCCTTGATCTTGCCTTCCTGGATGCGGCTGTAGACGTCGGTCAGCGAGATGTGACGCTGGGTCTGCAGGCGCTGCGTCCGCTCGTAATCGGCGCGCTGGGCAGCAATGCTCTTGGCGGTCTTCTCGTCGTCCATCACGGCGAACAGGTCACCTGCCGTGGGGACGGCCGGCATACCGAGCACCTCGACCGGCATCGCAGGGCCGGCTTCCTTGACGCGGCGGCCATGGTCGTTGATGAGAGCGCGCACCTTGCCGGCGATCGCCCCGACCACGAAGTTGTCCCCGACGCGCAGCGTCCCGCTCTGGACGAGCACGGTAGCGACCGGACCCATGCCCTTGTCGAGCTGGGCCTCGATGATGAGTCCCTTGGCCTGACGCTTCGGGTTGGCCTTGAGCTCGAGCACCTCGGAGACCAGCAGGATCATCTCCAGAAGGTTGTCGAGGCCGAGCTTCTGCTTTGCCGAGACCGGACACATGACTGTCTGTCCGCCCCACTCTTCCGGCACAAGGCCGAACTCGGTGAGCTGCTGCTTGACCTGGTCGGGGTTCGCACCCGGCTTGTCGATCTTGTTGATGGCGACCATGATCTGGACGCCGGCTTCCTTGGCGTGGCTGATCGCCTCGATCGTCTGGGGCTTCACGCCATCGTCGGCTGCGACCACCAGGATCGCGACGTCCGTCGCCTTGGCACCGCGGGCTCGCATGGCCGTGAAGGCTTCGTGACCCGGGGTATCGAGGAAGGTGATCCACTGGTCGTTGATTTTGACCTGGTAGGCGCCGATGTGCTGCGTGATGCCGCCTGCCTCACCCGCCGTGACGTTGGTTTTGCGGATGGCATCGAGCAGCGAGGTCTTACCGTGGTCGACGTGGCCCATGATGGTCACGACGGGCGGCCGGGACCGAAGGTCCGCGGGATTCTCGGTCTCGGCTTCGACTGCCACTTCCTCGTCGTTCGGGTTCACCAGTTCGACGGTGTACTCGAGTTCCGTGGCGATCATCTCGGCCGTCTCGAGCTCCAGCGACTGGTTGATCGTCGCCATGATGCCCTTCATGAAGAGGCGCTTGATGATTTCGGTTTCCCGCACACCCATCTTGTCGGCCAGGTCCTTCACCGTGATGGTGCCAGACAGCTTGATGTGCTTGGTGGCGAGGGCCTCGTTCACGGGCTCTTCGTCCTCGCGACGGCGCGGACGACCGCGCCTGCCACGCTTGCCGCCATCCATGAGGAGCTTCTGCGTGTTCTCGCGCTCCTTGTCCTTCCACGCCTCACGACGACCGTTCGCGCCGTGTCCGGGCCGGGGTCCGGCAGACCCGGGCTGAGCAGTCTGCGCACCGGGCGCGCCGCCGCCCTGAGGGGCGGCCGGACGACCCGGCCCGGGCATTCCGGGACGCGACGGCATGGGGGCCCGGGGACGACCGGGGGCTCCGGGGGCTGGCGGACGCCCTGCCCCATGAGCAGGCGGACGCCCTGCGCCATGAGGTTGACCGGGTGCAGGCGCAGCAGGGGCGCCGGGTGCCACCGGGGCAGCAGGTACCGATGCCTGGGGCGGGCGAGGCGCGCGGTACTGGGGGACGGGACCACGCTCGTAAGAAGCAGGTGGCAGCGGAGGCGCGATCGAAGGACGGCCCTGGCCAGGCTGTGACGGGCCCTGACGATGCGATTGAGCGGGAGCAGCGCGATGCTGGGGGGCGCTGCGATGGGACTGGGCTGCAATCTGGGCGGGGCGCAGCGGCGGTGCAGGCGGTGCCGGCGGAGCCGGTGGCGCCGAGGGTGACGGTGGCGTCGTCGGAGCCGAAGGGCCAGGGGCGCCAGTCGGTCCAGCGGCAGGGGACGCCGCCGGAGTTGCTACGGACGTGGTCGCCGCCGGTGCCGGCGTGGGCTCTGCCGGACGGGGGGGGGGCGCAGGCCGATGGATGGCGACCTTGGGCTTGGCCGGCGAAGCCGGCTTCGCAACACCCAGAACCTTGTCGGCCGCAGCCTTCTCCATGGCAGGCGTCACGGTGTTGAAGTTATTTTTGACCTCGTGGAATCCCAGGTCGTGAAGGATTGTGACCATATCCTTCGGCTGGACGTTGAGTTCCTTGGCCAGTTCGTGTACCCGCTTCGCTGTCATGTATCCTCCTAGCCAGCCATCCCGGTCGTCGCGCTCCGGATCAGGGCTTCTTGCCCCAGGGGAGCAGGTGCTCGACGATCGCACCCGGCACGGCCCGTTTCAGGGCGCGATCCAGAAGCTTGCGCTGGATCGCGCTCGACACACAGGAGGGGTCCCGATGGACGTAGGCACCTCGCCCCTGGACCCGACATGTCGGATCCAGGACCACTTCACCGTTCAGCTGGCGTACCAGTCGGATCAATTCTATCCTTGATACCATCTGGCGACAACTGACGCAGCGTCGGAGCGGCCCTCCTGCT
>JBEIFE010000067.1:0-7704 GCA_040382575.1 Candidatus Sericytochromatia bacterium | reverse complement strand
GGTCAGTGCAGCAGTCGCCGCCAACGGGTTCGGCGGGCCGGGTCAACTTGAAATTGCCGGCCCACGTTGATCAGACTGTGCACTGGCCTTGGGCGCCGGGCCCAGGCCGACTCGGACTCGGCCGGCGACTGAGGCTGGCCGGTCGGGCGGAACTCATCGAACTGGGGGCACTGCAGATCGGGGGGCCGCAGGCCGGCGATCCTCAGGCCGGTTCGCAGGTCAGTGTCGACGCGCGAGCCTCGTGGCAGCTTCAGCCTGGCTGGACCGCCTGGCTGGACGTCGCGGCCTGGCCTCTCCAGCAACGTCAGGTGGCCGGTACCTATTTTGCGCCGGATACGTTGACCACGCTGGGCATCAGCCTGCAGTTCTGATGTGAAGATGCCGAAGGTCCAGAATCGCCCGATTCCCTCGCGCCGCCGTGTCCGTCCGCCCCGGACGGTGGTCGCCCCGGTTCCTGAGAGGAGACGCATGGTTCCCGTGTCCCCACGCCCGACCTGGCAGCCATGGATGACCTCGGTGGCCATCCATGCAGCATTGCTGCTCCTGCTGATGGGATGGGCCGTGCGGAACGAGAACCCGGTTCCCGAAACGCCCGACACCCTCCTGATCGACCTGGCTGTCTCCAGTTTGCCCGGTGACACGCAGCGCGCCACCCAGGACGCTCCGCGCCCTGGCATCGCCAGGGACACCGCTGCTCCGGGAACCTCGCAACCCGAAGTGAACGATCCGAGCCGGGTCGAACCGGCCACGGTGAACGACCCGGGACAGGCGAGAGCCGTCACCCAGGCCGACACGGGCACCCTCCCGACGGGGAATCGGGACGGCAAGCCAGCCGGGGGGCAGACCACCGAGGGCGATCGCCGCGCAGACCTGGATCGGGCTCTGCAAGAACGTCGGGAACGCGAACGTCAAGCCGGCAAGGACGTACCTGACCTGGCGGGTGATCCGCTCCCGGTCGGGCCCGATGGAGACTCTCTCGAACCGGCGGGGCAGCAGGCGGGGGGGCTCTCGGGCGACGGGTCCGGCTTGACGGGCGAGCTTTCGGGACGAGCCGTGCTCGATAGACCCTCGCCCGAATATCCCGAGGAATACCTCCGGGAAGGGATCGAGGGCCGCGTGGTGCTTCGCCTGCGTGTGACGCCGGATGGCCGGGTGGAGAGTGCCGAGATCGTCCGCTCGTCCGAGAGGCGGTTGCTCGATCGTAGCGCGCGCGAGGCGGCCCTCCGCTATCGCTTCGCACCGCTCCCTTCGCAGGTCCGACAGGTGACCCAGAGTGGTGAACTTCCGATCATTTTCACGCTCTGATTTCCCGGGTTCGCTACCGATGAACCCCCGGCTTCCGGGTAGGATGTCCAAGAGCGATTCGACCGGGAGGAACGTTTGAACAGAGAAAACCGCGAGGCGCGTTTCTACGTTCCCGCCTCCATGTCCCCCTACATCGATTCCGAGCGCTTCCCGCTGTCCGGGGTCGAGTGGACCCGCATCGAGACGCTCGATGATCTCGTGAATACCCCGTCGGGTATCGCGAAGGTCGGTATCGTGGATGCGTCGCTTCTCGGCCCCGGGGAACTCCCCCGGATTCGTTCGCTGTCAGAGTGGTGGGGTGGCGAGGGGCTCTTGATCTGGGCTTACCCCGAGGGCGTATCCCCGCCGGACTGGCTTCCCACGGAATGTTTCTGGGCGTACCTGCGAACCCCGCCCTCCCCGGCAGGGGTCCAGAAATTGCTCAACAACGCTTTCCAGTATGTCCGCGGGAGCATGGAGACCGAGGCTTCCCGGCTCAGCTTGCAGGCGCACGCACGCCAGCTCAAGCAAATCAATCACATCGGGATGGCCCTCAGCTCGGAGCGCGACCCGGACAAGCTGCTTGCCTTGATCCTGCAAAAGGGACGCGAACTCGTGCAGGCCGACGCAGGGAGTCTGTATCTCCTGGAACGGGAGGATTCCGGCTCGGTCAGGCTCCGGTTCAAGCTATCCCAGAACGACTCCGTCAGCTTCCTGTCCCGCGAGTTCACGGTGCCCGTCAGCCACGCCAGTATTTCCGGACACGTGGCACTCACCGGTCGTTGCGTCAATCTCCCGGATGTCTACGCTTTGCCGGTCGATGTCGAATATTCTTTCGATCCGACCTTCGACCAGATGACGGGTTACCGGACCCGTTCGATGCTGGTGCTCCCGATGCGCAACCGGGATGGTGAGATCCTGGGAATCCTGCAACTCATCAATCGCAAACGCTCGGCCCGGTTGACCCTGGTCGACCCCGAGGCCGTGGCCTCGTCCGTGATTCCGTTCGACGAGGCCTGCGAGGAGCTGCTGCTCAGCCTGGCGAGCCAGGCGGCCGTGGCCGTCGAGAACAATCTGCTCTACAAGAGCATCGAGGGTCTGTTCGAGGGGTTCGTCAACGCATCCGTCCAGGCGATCGAGAGCAGGGACCCGACGACCTCGGGACATTCCGTGCGGGTCGCCGATCTGACGGTCGGGCTCGCGACCCTGGTCGACGGTCTGGACTCGGGGCCGTTCTCCGACGTTCGGTTCACGCATGACCAGATTCGCGAGATCCGGTATGCGTCCCTGCTCCACGACTTCGGCAAGGTCGGGGTGCGCGAGGAAGTCCTGGTCAAGGCGAAGAAACTCTATCCGCAGGCCCTCGAACTTCTCAAGAGTCGCTTCTCGATCATCCGGCTCGGGATCGATAACCGTCATCTGCGCCACCAGCTCGATCACTGCCTGAAACATGGCGTGGAGCACTATCATGGCTGCCGCCACGACTTCGAAGCAGCCTGCACGCGCGAAAAGGATGAACTGGCACTGGCACTCGCGACCATTCTCCAGGCCAACGAGCCGACCGTGCTAGAAGAGGGGCGATTCCATCACCTGCTCGAGATCGCGACACGGACCTACCTCGATGAGGACGGCGCGGAACAGCCCTGGCTGACGCCCCGGGAGGTGGCCCAGCTTTCGATCCGCCGGGGCACGCTCGACGGGGACGAACGCCGCGAGATCGAGAGTCACGTGGTCCACACCTTCCGGTTTCTGCGTCAAATTCCCTGGACTCGTGACCTGTCCAGCGTTCCGCTCATCGCGGAATCCCACCATGAGAAGCTCAACGGCAAAGGCTATCCACACGGCCTCACGGGAGAATCCATCCCGATCCAGAGCCGGATGATGACGATCGCCGACATCTTCGACGCCCTCACGGCGAGCGATCGCCCCTACAAGAAGGCCGTCCCGCTGGAACGAGCACTGGACATCCTCGGCCACGAGGCCCGGGATGGAAACATTGACAGCCGCTTGCTGGATCTGTTCATCGAGGCTCGCGTCTACGAGCGGGTCCTGCGTCCGAAGGTGCTGCAGCCATGACCACGCCGCGCGTCGACCCGGCGATCTACCAGGCCTGCGAGGCCGTGGGCCAGATCGTCGAACTGTGGGGCTTCAAGCGGGTTCTCGGGATGGTCTGGACCTACCTGTACGTCAGCCCGAGACCCCTTTCGGCCCATGACCTGCGCGAGGGACTCGGGATCAGTTCGGGGCTCGTCAGCATGGTCCTCCAGGAACTCGTCCGCTGGGGGGTTGTCCACCGGATCTCGAGCCCGGGGGAACGTCGCGAGTTTTACCAGGCGGAGCGCAACATCTGGCGTCCCATCTCGAAGGTTCTGCGGGAACGCGAGCTGTACCAGATGGGTGCGACGCTCGAACGTCTTCGCCAGGTCGAGGGCGAGCTGGAAACCGGTTCCGTCTTGCCAGATGGTGAACAGGAGCTGCGACACGTCGCGGCGGACCGTCTCGCGGAGCTGATCCAGCTCGGAGAACTGGCCTACAACATGCTGGACCAGTTCGTGTCGCTGGGCGTCCTGGACATCCGGGACCTACGCAGCGTGGCTCTCGGTGTCGGGCTCACGCGCACCATGATCCAGATGAAACGGCTCGCGGCGGATCACGCCCTCAAGGCCGAGTCCGCGCCTCCCCCGGACGAGGCCTGAGCAAGCAGGTGTTCGACGTTCTCGAGTTCTCGCGGTTGCCAGGATCCTGGATGGATCGACAGTCCCCAGAGCTCGCGTCCTGCCAAGACGAGAGCCTTGGCCAGGGCCTCGTATTGCTCGGGACCGGGAGAGTGACGATCTTCCGGCAGACGTCCTCCGGCGAGCAGGTCTTCGAGCATCACGGGATCAGACTCGACCCAGATGGCTCCGTGCTGGAGAAAGGCTCCGGGACGCCGGAGCTGGGCACTGGCGACCCGCTTCTTCCCGTTGACGACCAGATCCGCCTCGGTGGCCACGGCGAGGCAGTCGAAGTGTGGCCCGGGTGCCGTGTCCCCCTGCTGGAGATCTCCCACCAGCCCCACCCTGGCGAGCGCTGCCGACAGCCAGCGAGCGATGGCACAGTAAGTTCCCCGGACGTCCCCCGGAAAACCTGCGTCGTCCGGTACGGCGACGGCATAGGTCAGGTCTCCGATCCCATGAAGGAGGGCTCTCCCCCCCGTGGGACGCTTGACGACGGGCCAGCTGGACGGCAATGCGGGCAAATGGCGCTTTCCGGCACGCTCCACCGCCTGGGTACGGCCCAGGCTCACGGTCGGTCGTTCCCATCCGTACAGGCGAAGCGTGGGTGGCGCCGAGCCTCGTCGGACGGATTCCAGCAAGGCCTCATCCGCCGCCATCTGCCAGGCTCCGGATGCGGGAAGGTCGAGAATCAGCCGCCAGTCACGCATGTCCTCACCGTAACGCGCTCACCACGGGATCGCAAGGAAGGTGGCTCCATGCCCCCGGGTCGCTTAGAATGACAGGAGAAACGCCCACCGTCCCGGAGCCGCCCGCGCGCATGGAAGCAGCCCCCCCAACCCCCCGACGCCGTTCCCCCCGGACGGACCTCGACATGTCGCGCTGGAAGGACTACCTCGGCGAGGTGGAGACCGACAGTCTGTGGCTGTTCTCGCGCCGCGATCGCGGAGCTTCGCACGCCGGGGACTATCACGGCAACTTCATCCCGCAGATCCCCCAGCAGCTGTTTCATCGATTCACCCGTCAGGGTGACGCCGTGGTCGACCTGTTTCTCGGCATGGGCACGACGCTCATCGAGTGCCGGAGAATGGGGCGCCATGGCATCGGTGTCGAGCTCTTGCCCGAGGTGGCCCACCGCGCCCTCGAGCGGATCGAGCAGACCGATAATCCGCACGGCGTCGCGACGCGGGTACTCGTGGGTAGCTCTGCGCTGGCTGAAACGAGTCGCCGCGTGACCGAGGCGCTCGGGGAGTTGGGTAAAGCGCATGCCGAGCTCGTGATCCTGCACCCGCCTTACAGCGATATCATCCAGTTCTCGGGTGGCACCGATGTCCAGGACCTCTCACATGTGGCCTCGGACGATGAATTTCTCGAACGCTTCGCGGACGTGGTCGACCGGGCCCTTGAGCTCACGGCACCGGGGGGCACCATGGCGATCGTCATCGGTGACAAGTATGCTCGGGGACAGTGGGTTCCGCTGGGTTTCCAGACGATGCAACTCGCGATGGATCGAGGCTTCACGCTGAAGAGCATCGTCGTGAAAGACATCCAGGGCAACGAGAAAGGCAAGGGCAAATCCGGCAATCTCTGGAAGTACCGCTCGCTCGCCCAGGGTTATTACCTGTTTCGCCACGAATATGTCTTCGTTTTCCAGAAGCCTCGTCGGGCTCGCAAGCGTCCGCCCGGAGGGGCCTGATGGCTTACACCATGAAGGACGCGGCGGAGACCCTGGGCATTTCCGTTCCGCTCATTCGCCGCTATGAGCAGGAGTTCGATCTCTCTTTCCAGCGCAACGAACAGGGTCGCTGCATCCTGACCGAGACGGACGTCGAGAACCTGCGTCTCATTCTCGAGCGGCGGGCCGAGGATACCCCCGTGGATGAGATCCGCTCCTTGCTGGTCCAGCGGTCGGATCTCGAGGTCGAGACGGGAGCGATGGTCCCGGCCGACTCCGAGGTTCAGCCTCCCGGGGTCCGTGAGGTCATGCAGGCGATGCTGGACCGCATGGATCAGCTCGAACAGCTGGTCATCGCCCAGGGCTCCGCCATCCAGCGTCTCGGGGAAGAAAATCTTCGTCTTCTTGAATCCGGTCTTCCTGCCTCTTCCGCGAGCGGACCCGTGGAGGATCGCCTCCGACAGCTCGAGCGCGAAGTGGCAGACGCACGTCGCGCCCAGGACGAGTCGACCCGTAGCAAGGAAGACCTGCGCAAACTCCAGCGACGCCTGCTCGAACTCGAAGCCACCGTCGCCACCCAGACGGCAAGCGACGACGAGCAGGACGAACGTCTCCTCGACGAGATCGCGCGGGCTCTGCAAACCGGTTCCCGTCCGGCCAGACCCTGGTGGCGATTCTGGGGCTGATATCGGAGAGATGTCTGGACACCCTCTTGTCACGGGTAGAAGATGCTTGATGATGGTGCGCCCGCACCCAGGAGAGATCGATCATGACCGATGCCTTGAGACAGGATGCTCATAATCCCCTCGATGAGCCCAGTGAGCCGCGGGACGTCACGGCTGCCCTGCAGCTGATGAAGGCCCGGCTTGCGGCCAACCGTCAGAGCCGTGAAGACGAGATTCCCGGGGATCCGGATGATCCGGTCGACCCACTCACGGGGAAGGCGCCTCCTCGCTCACGTCCATCCAGCAAGCCGCCGGAAATCTGGAACGTCAAGTCCGGTAAGTCGATCTTCCGCGAGGGGGAGATGACGTTCGAGCTGTTTCTTCTGATGGAAGGTGCCGTCGACGTGTTCGTGGGCACGAACCGCGTGGCTCACATCGACGCGAAGGAAGGCTCCGCCACCTACCTTGGCGAGATGGGCGCGTTGCTCAAGACCCCCAGGACGGCAACCGTCAGGGCGACCCGATCTTGCAAGCTGCTCGTCTTCCCCGACGTCTCGCGTCTTTTCGAGGAAGACCCCACTTTCGGGCTCAAACTTTCGACGATTCTCGCCGAACGCCTGGCCAGATCCAACCGTAACCAGGGGCTCGTCATGGACGCGCTTTCCAAGGCGCGAGTCAAAGATGAGGTCATGGATGCCGTCAAAGGTGCCTTCTCGGGCAAGGAATCGGACTACGTCGGCAAGCGGGGCTGGACCATGTTCGGGGGATGAGGACCGACCTTGACCACCTCTGATACTCCGCTTTCAGCTGCACCCCTGCCACCCGTCACCCGTCTCGAGACCATCGGTCGGACGTGGCGCATCACCCGGGCTCTCGGCGGATTCACGATACGCGAGATCTGGTCCCACGTCCGGAGCCGGAAAGGCTGGCTGCTCGATCGCGAACCACGTGATCGCCGCGCGGCTCGCCGGTTCCGCCAGATGCTGGTGGACCTCGGCCCTTCGTTCATCAAGCTGGGTCAGATCATGTCGACCCGTCCCGACATGGTCCCCCGGGCCTACCTCGAGGAGCTTGCCGGTCTCCAGGATCGCGTCCCGGCGATGCCCTGGAGTACCGTCCATGCCATCCTCGAGCAGGAACTGGGTACGCCCCTTTCCGCGAGGTTTCGAACGATCCAGGAAGCTCCCCTATCGGCGGCTTCCATCGGTCAGGTCCACAGGGCGGAACTCGTCACGGGTGAGCAGGTCGCCATCAAGGTACAGCGCCCGGGCCTGGCGCTCCTGATGGCTCGCGACGTGGCAGTCCTCGACCGGATCGCCTCATGGTTGGAAGGGAAGGACTTCACGCGCTGGGGCATTCCCATCTC
>JBEIFE010000066.1:0-7751 GCA_040382575.1 Candidatus Sericytochromatia bacterium | reverse complement strand
TGGGGATACATCGACTGCGGAATGATGCCCGTGAAGATGGCTGCTACGGCGATGTAGAAGACGGTACAGACGCCAAGACTCGCGATGAGGCCAATGGGAAGGTCCCGTTGCGGGTTCTTGACCTCCTCTGCGGCCGTGGAAATGGCATCGAACCCGATGTAGGCGAAGAAGATGGTGGCCGCACCGGTCATGACCCCGCCGAAGCCGAAGGGCATGAAGGGCGTCCAGTTACCGGGATTGACCGCCCCCATCGTGATCGCGATGAACATGATCAGGACCAGGATCTTCACGCCCACGAAGAAGGTATTGACGTTGGCGCTTTCCTTGATGCCCCGCACCAGCAGGACCGTCACCAGCAGGGCGATGACGACCGCAGGAACGTTCACGATCCCACCGTCTTGCCCCGGAGCATGGATCCAGGCCGCTGGTAGGTCGATGTGAAGGTTGTGCAAGATCTTCACGAAGTAGGCCGACCAGCCGATCGAGACGGCCGATGAGGCCACGACGTACTCGAGGACGAGGTCCCAGCCGATGATCCAGGCCGCCAGTTCGCCGAAGGCCGCATAGGCGTAGGTGTAGGCGCTCCCCGAGGCCGGGATCATCGAGGCGACCTCGGCATAGGCCATGGCGGCGAAGAAGCAAGCGATCCCGGCGATGATGAACGACAGGATGATGCCGGGGCCGGCGTACTTGGCAGCTGCCGAGCCGGTGATGACGAAGATGCCGGTGCCGATGATCGCCCCGATGCCAAGTGCCGTGAGGTCGAAGGCGCCGAGGACCTTCTTGAGTCCCGAGTTCCTCTGGAAGTCCGAGAAGGGCTTCCGGACGAGGATACGACTGGCGAGGCTGGTAGAGTTGGGGTCAGAGGCCGCGTTCAAGGCAATCTCCATGCTGGATGGTGTGGGGCGCGTCAGGATACCCGGCAGGGGGCCGGGCAACCGGGGGTCACAGCAGACTCGTGATGCGGGCGCGAAGCTTCCGCATACACTCCTGGCCCTGGTCGAAACCGACCATGCGCGAGACGGCCATGCCCAGACGGTCCGACAGGTCGACCATCTGACCGAACGTCACCTGGTCCAGGTCCATGACGCCCATCTCCTGGCAGGCGGCTTCCACGAGGTTGTTGGCGATCTCGTAACCCAGGTACTCCATCACGATGAGCGCGAACGAATCGAAACGGGTGCGCTGGATGGGCGAATTCGCGATGTCCGGGCTCGATCCTGGCTGGTGCGCCATCGCGGCCCCCGTGTAGAGCAGACTCTTGAGAGCTGCGCAGGTCTCCAGCTCGCCCAGATGCGACGAGTCGAAGAACTGGGCCAGCGTGAACGAGCGGGGCAGCTTGCGCATCCAGTGCGGGATCCACTCGGGAGGATCTTGACGGTCCCACTGGAAGGCGTCCAGGGCATCCTGGGTGTAGCTCACGGCCGTCGTCAGGTCATGGACGATGCCCTTGTAGTGGTGGCACTCGTCCATCCTCCGCATGCCTTCGAGCAGCACCCAGTCGATGGGCCGCGAGATGTTTTGGGCGGGGATCTCGTCCTTGTCGATCTCGGTGACCTTGAAGACTCCGACCTTCCACCAGCAGATGATGCGGAACATGGCGTCCTCGCCACGCAGCGCGTTCACTGCCGCATACTTGAGGTTACCGCCCACGAAGTACATCTCGGCCGTCTGGCCGATCTCGACACGAGAAAGTTCGAGCTTGGCCGTCTTCTGTTCGAGTTTCAGCAACTGCACGAGGTTGGGGAAGCTGATCGATGCGACGTTGCCTTCGAGCAGGAGCGTGTGAGCCAACTTGAACCTCTTCTTCCCGTGGGGGGCGATCGCCGGGAATTATACCCGACGCTCACTCGCCTTGTGCCACCATACCCGGATCTTCGTTGCCATTCCGTAAATCCGTTGACATGGATCGGCCACGAAGCCTGCGCAGCCCCGGTAGCGACCCGATCATCGGCTCGCGTTGCCAGGCCAAGGTCAGCAGGATCAGCACGAGGGCGCCCCCGCCTGCCACCACCAGGCGGAACAGGGCGCCCGGAAGCCCTGTCAGGGGGCTCCAGCGCTCGATGAGCAGGATCCAGGCCATGCCTGGGGTCAGGGCCACGGCCAGTCGCCCTACACGGGATACCTGCCGTCTCAGAGTCAGTGTCCCCAGGCGCCGGCGCAGCGAGAAACCCAGGGCGACCAGATTGAAGGCCGTCACGAGGACGGTGGCGAGCGCGAGTCCCTCGAGCCCGAGGGGCAGGAATAGCACGTTGAATCCGATGTTCGCCCCGACCGACAGCAGCGTGAAGGTGGCCGTGACACGGCTTTCCTGGCGAGCGTAGAAGAACCGCGCGTAAAGGTCCCGGACCGAGTACAGGGGCATCGAGATGGCCAGGATCGCGAGCGCCGTTGCCGTCCGGAGGGTGTCGGCGGGACCGAAAGCACCGCGCTCGAAGGCCAGCTGGATGGCGGGAGCTCCCAGCGCCGCGACCAGGGCCGCCAGGGGGATCATCGTGACCAGCAGCAGCCCCGTGCCGCGCTCGAGCCAGTCCACGAGTCCCGCGTGGTCGTCGCGGGCCGCGGCCTCACTGAGGCGCGGGAACATCGGGACGAGGAGGGCCGTCAGCACGATGCCCATCGGCAGCTGGAGGAGCAGGTTCGCGTAGGTGAAGGTGCTGATGGTCCCGGCCGGCAGGCGCGAGGCGACCGCCGTGGCGATCGCCACGTTCAGCGTGCCGATCGAGCTCGTGAGCGCCGCCGGACCGAGGACTCCCAGCATGGCGCGGAATTCCGGGTCCCGCAGGTTCACCCGGCCATGCCCGCCTCCGACGAGGCCCTGCCAGTTCCGGATGACGGCTCCCCCCTGAAGGGCCAGCTGTCCGAGGGCGCCTGCGAGCGTCCCCCAAGCGATCGAAACGGGATCCGGCGCGACCAGCACCCAGACGATGACCGTGACGCTCGAGACCAGTGGAGACAGGCTGGCGCTCGCAAATTTTCCGCCGACGTTCTGGATGCCGCAGAGGACCCCGATCAGCCCGCCGATGGGGATGAGCGGCGCCATGATCACCAGCTGCCGGGCGGCCAGCTCGAGGGCTTCCGTGCTCAGGCGGGGACCGAGGAGGCGGATCACGCCGGGGGCGCCCATGGCGATCGCGCCCCCCAGCAGGCCCATCAGCAGCAGGGTCCCGGCCAGGATGGTCACGACGAGGTCGCGCACCCGTGCGCTCTCGGCACGCGACTGCAACCGCGTCATGGCTCCCATGGTCGCCAGGTGGAACGGCCCGTTGAGGCCTCCGAGCAGGATCAGAAACAGCGCAGGTAGGATATAGGCGACGGTCTGGCTGTCCTTGACGATACCCGCCCCGAAGGCCGACGCGACGACGCTTTCTCGCATGAAACCCGCGCCCTTGCTCACGAGGAGCAGGACGGCCATCACGGAGCTCGCGCGGGCGAGACTGGTTTTACTCACGCGCGGCCAGGTCGGCGAGGATCCAGCGCACGGCCTCGAGAACCGTGGGCGCGACGAAGTCGGGCTCGACCTGCCACTGGTACTCGCCCGCGAGGACGCGCTCGCCAAAGCCCGAGGTCAGGAGCACCGTCTTGCAGCCGGCAGCCTGCCCGAGTTCGACATCGGTGGCCTTGTCGCCGACCACGTACGAGCGGGTCAAGTCGATGCCATGCTTCTCGACCGCGCGATCGACCAGTTCCGTGCCCGGTTTGCGGCAGGTACAGACGATTCCGTAGCGCGGGTCGATGCCATCTGGCAGGTGCGGACAGTAGTAGAGATCATCCAGCACGGCGCCTTCATCCAGGAGCAGGTCGTTGAGCCGCTGATGCAGGGTGTGGATGTGGCTCTCGGGGTAATAGCCCCGGGCCGGGCCCGACTGGTTCGTCACGAGGATGGCGAGGATGCCGGCCTGGTTGAGTGTCCGGATGGCCTCGCCGGCTCCGGCGATCAGGTTCAGGTTCTGGGGGTCGTGGATGTAGCCCACCTCTTCGTTGAGGGTGCCATCGCGATCGAGGAAGACGGCTGCATGCTTCACGGGAGGGACTTCTCCAGGGGTTCACGAGGGGGTCGTCCCTTCATGTTACGATGCCCCTGCGCTTCTGTCTGGAGGACCCATGCGTCTGGACCGTCTCTTTGCCTCCTTGCTGGTCGTGACCAGCCTCGTCGCCGCCGTCGGTGTCTGGGTGAAAGGTCCGCGATCAGGCGAGAGTCGCGGCTCGTCCGGTACGGCCGAGCTGGGCATGATCGTGCCCGGTGCCTCGGGCTCGCCCGACCTCGGCGTGATCGACGTCTACGGCGTCATCAGTGACGAGGCGCCGGGGGATGGCGTGTTCAGCAGTGCAGGCGCGAGCTCGACGCGGCTCGTCAAGGCCATCCGCGAGGCCGAGGAAGACGGGGTCAAGGGGCTCCTGCTGCGCATCAACAGCCCGGGAGGTTCGGCCGCGGCCTCGCAGGCCATCTACATGGAGCTCATGCGGGTTGCCCGGGCCCACAAGCTCCCCATCGCGGTGGCCATGGGCGACGTGACGGCCTCGGGGGGCTACTACATCGCGGCGGCCTCTCGGCGCATCTTCGCCCTGCCCAGCACCACGACGGGCTCGATCGGCGTCATCATCCACGCCCAGGACCTCTCGGGACTCATGAACAAGCTCGGGGTGCATCCGACCACGGTCCAGAGCGGGACGAACAAGGACATCCTGTCGCCCTACCGGGCGATGCGCCCCGACGAACGGGTGTTGCTGCAGGGGATGGTCGACGACATCTACCAGCAGTTCCTCGAGGCGATCGTGGCGGGGCGCGGCATGCCCCTCGCGAAGCTCAAACCGCTCGCGGATGGTCGTGTCTACACGGGGCGCCAGGCCAGGGCCAACGGTCTGGTGGATGAGCTGGGAACCAGTCAGGACGCCATCCGCTGGCTCGCGAAGGTCGCGAAGCTAGGTGAGAAGCCGCGGCTCAAGAACTATACCGAAGAGAGCTTTCTGGACCAGCTCGTGCCGGGCATGACGACCCGCTTCGGTGCGGCCATGTCGTGGTCGGCGGGGCTCGAGGCCCTGCTGAAGCGGGACCGGGTTCCTCTCGCCCTGATGGAGTGACGCACGTGATCGACTTTCTTTACCGGTCCCTGTTCACGGGCGAGGGAGATGAATCCATACCGGACGCGCGCACGCTGATCGTCCAGTGGGGGCTCATTTCTCTGTTGCTGGGACTCGTCCTGGCCTCGGGCGAGGGACCGCTCATGGCCTTGCTCACGACGTTGTTCACAGCTGGCACGATCGCCATCGGCATCCTGTGGCACGCGGCGTGGCTCGGGCTCGTGACCCGGCAGGCCCCTGCCACGTACTTCCGCGTGCTGGCGGCGGCCCTGTGGCCCCTGTTGCTGGTGGCTCCGGCGGCGGGACTGGCGCGCCTCTGGCCCGGGCTCACGGGGATTCTCGGGCTCGGACTCGTGGGCTGGATGGCGGTCATCCTGATCCGGGGGATCGCGCGACGGACGGGGCGGAGCTGGCCCGGCGCCGCGGGGACCCTGGTCGGCGCCGTATGGCTCGGGTTCCTGGCAGGCGGGGCCGTGCTCGGCGTTCCGGTGCTCGCGATCTGGGTGCTGGCGTCGCTCTGAAGGCGGTTCAGCCGGTCGTCCGCTACCCGAGGCCCCCCGCCGCCATCAGGGTGTTCTCCAGCAGCGACACGATCGTCATGGGCCCCACGCCCCCTGGCACGGGCGTGATCCACCCCGCGACGGTGCCCACGCCCGCGTAATCGACGTCCCCCACCAGCTTCCCCTCGGCGTTCCGGTTGATGCCCACGTCGATCACGACCGCCCCGGGCTTGACCATGTCAGCCGTCACGAGCCCCGGGATGCCCACCGCGGCCACCACCACGTCGGCCTGCCGCACGTGATGCGCCAGATCGCGGGTCCGGCTGTGGCAGACCGTCACGGTGGCGTCGGCCTGCAGCAGCAGCTGCGCGACGGGCTTGCCCACCAGGTTCGAGCGTCCGATCACCACGGCGTGGGCCCCGCGCAGCGAGATCCCGGCGTGGGCCAGCAGGGTCATCACCCCCCGGGGCGTGGCGGGCACGAGGCCCGGGAGCCCGCTCGCGAGGCGTCCGGCGTTCAAGGGATGCAGGCCATCCACGTCCTTGTCCGGGTGAATCGTGCGCTGAACCTCGAGCGCGTCGCACCCGGCGGGCAGGGGCATCTGGACGAGAATGCCATGAATGGCCGGGTCGGCGTTCAGGGCCTCGACGGCTGACACGACCTCGCTCGTCGTGCTGGTGGCCGGCATGCGGACCGTCGTGCTCGCGATCCCCACGCGATTGCAGCCCTGTTCCTTGTTGCGGACGTAGACGTGGCTTGCCGGGTCGTCACCCACCAGCACCACCGCGAGACCCGGACGAGGGCCTCCCGCGGTGACAAGGGTCTCGATCCGCTCGCGCAGGGCGTCTTCCCTCGCGCGGGCGACGGCCTTGCCATCGAGAAGGGGGGAGCGGAGCGTCGCGGTCTCGGTCATACCATCTCCTGCAATCGGACAAACGGCCGCAGCATGCTAGCACGTGCGCACGATCCCCACCGGGGCGGGGACTGTTATCCCGGAGTCGGGGCTCGACGGCTCCGGGGGGACACGATGTGGGACGCGTTTGCGGGGGCCTGGTTCGGCCTCCAGGCCCTGCCGAAGTTCGACGACCGTGAGGGACACGGGGGCTGGTCGGGTACGCGCGATCGCGGTGCGGCCCTGTACCGTGAACTGGGCGTCCAGCTCACGCGTGAAGGGTACCCGTGGCGGCTCGACGAGCCCGAGCCCGGGAAGCGGCCCCACGCGGTCGACCTCGATGACGCCGTCCACGTCCCGCGCGCGGTGGGCCTGCGGGTCATGCTGATGTGCATGGACACCCCCGAATGGGCGGCAGCAACGGGACCCTCCACGGGGTATTCGCCGCACGCCGTCCCGCGTGGCCTCTACGAACCCATCTTCGTCAATGACCACGATGACGCCCCCGCGGGTGTGGACGTGAATCCCGCCAATTTCTGGGCCAGCTGGCTATTGCGTGTGGCCCGGCGGCACAGGGGCCAGGTCGCTGCCTACCAGATCTGGAACGAACCCGACTTTCCATCCGGGGCGCTCGGGCGGGCGCCGGGTGACCCGCTCCGGAGCTGGTGGGGCAGCGTCGACGACTATGCTCGTCTCCTGCGCGTGGCAGCGCGCGTCGTGCGACGCGAAGACCCCGGCGCGGCCCTCGTGACGGGGGGGCTCGGCTATCCGGCGTACCTCGAGGCCCTGCTGGCCCGGGGTGCCGCGCCCGACATCGATGTCGTCGACTTCCATGCCTACGGAGGGCCGACCTCAGACGGGGCCGTCCGGGCTTTGCTCGAGGTCGCCGCGGGATTCCGGCAGGTGCTGAGGCGCCATGGCCTCGATCGCCCCCTGTCATGCTCCGAGTCCGGCTTCCCGGCACGCGATCCCGCCGAGCAGGCCGCTGCGCTCGTGAAGCTCTATGTCACGGCCCGATCCGAGCGCATCGGGCCGCTGGCCTGGTACGCCGCCACCAACCCGAGCTGGCGGCAGATGGGGCTCATCGACGGCTGGTCGCTGGGGCGTCCTCGCGGGGGCTTCGCCGCTTACCACACGCTCTCGCGTCTGCTCGAGGGAGCCACGCCGCTTGATTCCGATCCTCGTCCGCCCCAGGTGGTGCTGCATCGCTTCGCCACTCCCCGCGGCGAGGTGCGGGCGGCCTGGGCCCCTTTCCGGTCCATCGAGCGAGCTTGGCC
>JBEIFE010000065.1:0-7858 GCA_040382575.1 Candidatus Sericytochromatia bacterium | reverse complement strand
GGGACTCGTGGCCCAGCTCGCCTTCCTGGACGACCTCGTCTATCGTCTCGTCCTGGTCGGATTCCCCGTTCTCGCCTTCGGGATCATCACCGGGGGGATGTGGGCCAACCATGCCTGGGGGACCTACTGGAGCTGGGACCCCAAGGAAACGTGGGCCCTCATCACCTGGCTGGTTTACGCCGGCTATCTTCACGCTCGGCTCGCTCACGACTGGAGCGGCCCGCGTTCGGCGTGGCTGGCCATCCTGGGTTTCGTCTCCGTCCTGGTCACCTACCTCGGGGTGAACTACCTGGCCCAGGGACTGCATACCTACGGCAGCCTTCTTTGAACGAATCTACCGTCGACTGCCGGCCGGGGGCTTCCCTCGGAAGGCCGTATCGGCTACATCTGTTCATGCGCATGTTGTCCACTTCCTCTCACCCGACCGTGTAGGAGCCCCATGTCTGGCCACGACCTCTTCCCGGGCGCCGGGATCGAATCCGAACTCATCCTGATCGACCATCTCGCCTCCCGTGCCGGACGCGGTCGTTCCCGGACGCTCACGGGTGACGTGGGTTCCTCGCTCGCGAGCAGTTCACTCTGGCTCGACCATGCGCCCATCCGCGAACGGGTCAACGCGACCTCCCGGACCTGGTCCTGGCAAACGGCGTGCCTCGCATCTTCGCTTCTGCTGGGCACGCTCTCGAGTCAGACTGCCCGGGCCGAAACCGCCAGCGATCGAGCCCGCGTCGAACTGCGGATCATCGATGCCCGCTCGGGATCTCCCCTGGCAGGAGCGCGTGTCAAGGATGATCAGGGGCGAGTACTCGGAACCTCCGGTCTGGGCGGGGGTCTCCAGATCCAGTTGCCGTCGGGCCTCGATGGTCCGCTCCAGATCGAGCGTAACGGATACCGCTCGCTCCCACTGCTGCACACCCAGCTCCGTCGCACGAACCTCGTCACGCTTCAACCCGGGCCCGAAAAGCCCATCGTGATTGCCCAGAACCCGGACCCTGGTTCGCATGACAAGGCAGACTCCCACGCGGCCGACCACCATGACGACAAGGCCCACGAGCCCGCCGCCAAGGCCGACCACCACGACGACAAGGCCCACGAGGCTGCCGCCAAGGCCGACCATCACGATGACAAGGCCCACGGTCACGCCGCCAAGGCCGACCATCACGATGACAAGGCCCACGGTCACGCCGCCAAGGCCGACCACCACGATGACAAGGCCCACGGTCACGCCGCCAAGGCCGACCACCATGCAGACAAGGCCCACGGTCACGCCGCCAAGGCCGACCACCATGCAGACAAGGCTCACAAGGCAGAAGCTCCGATCGCCCCTCCCGTGGAAGTTCCTGCCGCAGAGGAAGGGACCGTCACCCCGGCAGGCATGACCGAGGAAGCCGCCACCGAGGCTGTCGTCGAGGCAGCCGTCCCCGAGGCGCCGACCGAGAAGCCTGAAACCTCCGGTACCTACCGGGTCCGCCGCGGAGACTCGCTCTGGAGCATTGCCACCCGTGAACTGGGCAGCGGATACCGCTGGCGCTCCATCTTCGCGCTCAACCAGGACCGGCTCGCCAATCCCAAGCTCATCCAGCCAGGGATGTCGCTCATGATGCCCCGCGCCGGTGCAGCAAGAACCATCAAGGTCCGCCCCGGAGACTCCCTGTGGCTGCTTGCGGAGCGCCATATGGGCTCAGGCCTCAAGTGGCGCTCGCTCTACCAGATGAACCGCGAGAAGATCGCCAATCCCGGAGTTATCCGCATCGGCACCCGTCTCACCCTCCCCTAGCGGGAACGGGGCGGGCGGGGCGCTCTGCGGCTTCCGTCCTCGCGGCCGTGGCTCACGTACCTGCAGGTACGCTTCGCCCCGGCCGCTGCGGGCGCGCTCGCAGATCACCTCCGCCGGCCCCGTTCCTCCTGTTTCCTCGGCGCCTGGCGCGGGCGACTACCGTCACCCTTGCTCGTCGCGATTCCTCGGCGGCTTGCTTGGTCGAATTCCGTCGACCTCGCTTGGCGCCGAGCAGGCCTTTTTCGTTAGGTTCTCTCTGATTCCTGGCTGCGTCAGCTCGACAAGGTTCGTGCGAAATGGGCGCCGCCCTCGAGCGTGAGCAAGGGCTCGCTCGTTCCGCCCGGGATCCGGGCGGCGAGCAGTTCGCCCCAGCCACCCGTCAAGAACACGGGTGTCGCCGGACCCAGCTCGGCGCGAGCCCGCTCCACCAGGTGCCGCACCATGCCGACGTGCCCCTCGAACAATCCGTGCTGGAGACTGGCCACCGTGCTGGCCCCCCAGGCTCCATCGGGCGCCACGAGGGGCACCTCGTCGAGCAGGGCAGTCCCCTTCCACAGCGCTTTCGCGGCGGTCTCGAGACCGCAGGCGATCGCCCCCCCCACCACGGCGCCCGCGCCATCCACCACCGTGAGCGTCGTGGCCGTCCCGCAATCGACGACGATCCCGGGCGCGATTCCGCGTGCACCGAGGGCCAGTGCATTGGCCAGCCGGTCGGCTCCCATCGCGGAGGGCGGCTCATATCGGCTGACGAGCCGGGACGTCTCGACCGTCAGAACCCGTTCAGCGGGGACACCCCAGCCCTCCTGAACACGCTGCGTGACCTCGGGAACGACCGAGACGATCACCACCGGCCAGTCCGGCTTCGGTCCGGACAGCCACATGTCCACTTCGGGAGTAGGAAGGCGCCTCTGATCGATGCAAACCGGCCCCTGCCAGAAGGCCAGCTTCACATGAGTATTCCCCGCCCCGAAGACCAGGACGGGGCGGTGTTCCGGTGCAGGAAGGGTCGGAAACAGATCCACCCGCACCTGCCTCATCAAGCCTGTTCGAGTAGCTGACCCAGCTGGGCGTGCGAGACCTCATACCGGGTGTTGCAGTACTTGCAGTGCACCTCGGTCGCCTCTTCCTGCGCCATCATGTCCTGGATCTCTTCAGCCCCCAGCGTGGCGATCGCCCGCAGCACTCGCTCCATCGAGCACGGGCAGGCGAAGTTCGGCACTTCGTCCGTCGGCAGGATTTCCACCGAGAATCCCTGAAGGGCCGCTTCGAGCACACCTTCCAGGCTCCCTGCTTCGCAGTAGAGCCGGCTGAAGCTCGGCAGCGACTGCAGCGTGCCCTCGATCCGCTCGGCCAGCTCATCGACGGCGGAAGGCATCAGCTGGACCAGGAATCCGCCGGCCACCGATGCCTTGCCATCCTTGTCGAGCAAGAAGCCGAGGCTCACGGCCGAACGCGTCTGCATCGAGGTGGCCAGGTAGTGCGTGAAGTCGTCGCCAAGCTCACCGCTGACGAGTTCGACCGTGCCGGTATAGGGATGGCCGCGCCCCGTGTCGTGGGTGATGGACAGGACACCCTCGGTCCCGACCCCCGATCCGATGTCGAGGCGACCCTCGTCCGTCAGCCGGATCTCGACATCCGGGTTGCCCATGTAACCTCGCACGGTCCCGCCAGCCCACGCATCGACGTGGATGGGGCCAAGTGGACCACGGCCGTTGATCGAGATGTTGAGGACGCCGATTTCTTTGAGCAGGGCCGACGCCATCAGGACGCCGCCCGTGAGGGCACGACCGAGCGCGGCAGAGGCCGTGTAGCTCGTCCGGTGCCGTGTCATGGCTTCGTTGACGAGATCCGTGGTGAGGGCCGCTACAGCGCGGATGGCACCATTGGCCGCGGTGGCACGGAGCAAGAGATCTGGCATCGCAGAAGTTCCCTGAAGAGGGTGGGTGGGGGTGTCGTCAGTGTACCACGCACGGCCCGGCGGGATGCTAAGATGGCGCACGGCACGGATCCATGGCAGGAGCAAAGACGCCTCATGCGAGACCTCATCGACGCAGCGCTCAATCAAGCCCAGCTGGCGGGCGCCAGCTATGCCGACATCCGCATCGTCCATCGCGTGGTCGAAACCATGAGCCTGCGCGATGGCGAACTGCAGGGCATTCCGACCCGCACGACCCTGGGCTTCGGCGTGCGCGTCCTCGCCGACGGTTCCTGGGGCTTTGCTGCCTCGCACGACCTCGACCTCGACGAGATCCGGCGCGTCGCCCGCGAAGCCGTGGCGATCGCCCGCGCCGCCGCAAGCGTCCAGCGGCGCCCGGTGAACCTCGGAACCCCGGCGACGCTCCGGGGCCAGTACCGCACGACCGTCCTCGAGGACCCGTTCCGTGTCCCCCTGGCCGAAAAGCTCGACCTCCTGTCCGCAGCCGAGGCCGAGATGCGCGCCGTGAAGGGCATCCGCGCCACCGAGGCGAGCCTCGGCTACCAGCGCGAGGAAAAGACCTTCGCCTCGACCGAGGGGGCCTTCATCGAGCAGGAGCTCATCGAGACCGGCTGTGGCATCGTCGCCACCGCTGCGAACGCCTCCGAGATCCAGCGCCGCAGCTACCCCAACTCTTTCGGTCGCCACCAGGCAACCCGCGGCTTCGAGCTCATCCGCGCCGTCGACCTCGTCGGCCATGCTCGCCGGATCGCCGAGGAGGCCGTCGCCCTCCTCACGGCACCGCCGTGCCCCCCGGGTCGCACGACTCTCGTTCTGGACGCCACGCAGCTCGCTTTGCAGGTCCATGAATCGATCGGCCACGCCGTCGAGCTCGACCGCGTCTTCGGCATGGAGGCCTCGTTCGCAGGCACCAGCTTCGTGGATCCCGGCATGCGCGACCACTTCCGTTATGGCTCGGACCTCGTCACGGTCACGGCCGATGCCACCTTGCCCGGCGGCCTCGGCACGTTCGGCTTCGACGACGAGGGCGTCCCGGCCCAGCGCACCCCGATCATCGAGCAGGGGATCTTCAAGGGCTTCCTGAGCTCCCGCGAGACGGCCGTCCGCCTCGGTCTGGATTCCAGCGGCACCATGCGCGCCGATGGCTGGAACCGCTTCCCGCTGGTCCGCATGACCAACGTGAATCTCGAGCCCGGTGAGCACAGCTTCGAGCGCCTGATCGGCGAGGTGGATGACGGCGTCTACATGCAGACCAACAAGAGCTGGAGCATCGACGACAAGCGCATGAACTTCCAGTTCGGCTGCGAGATCGCCTGGGAAATCAAGAAGGGTCAGCTCGGCCGGATGCTTCGCAACCCTACGTACACGGGCCTTTCCCCCGCCTTCTGGGGCGGCTGTGATGCCATCGGGGATACCAGCCTGTGGGAGATCTGGGGGACGCCCAACTGCGGCAAGGGACAACCGATGCAGGTAGCCCACGTCGGCCACGGCGCCGCTCCTGCCCGCTTCCGGGATGTCCAGGTGGGGGTGCTCGCATGACCGAACCATGGAAAGCCCTCGAGGCTGCTGAACGCCTCCTCTCGGTCTCCCGGGCCGATCAGACCGAGGTCGTCATCCTCGAGCGAGACCACTCCCTGACCCGTTTTGCGGCCTCCGAGATCCACCAGAGCGCCCGAGAGCGCGACCTCGAACTGCGGATCCGCGTCGTCCAGCATGGCCGGGTAGGCAAGGCCTCTGTGCATGACCTCTCCGAGGCCGCCCTTCGCGAGGCGCTCTCCGCGGCGATCACCTGGTCGCGCGTGGGGCCGCCCCCCGTCGAGGCCTTCGAGCTCCCGACCGCCGCTCCTCTGACCGAGGTCCCCGGAGCCTTCTCGGAGTCCACCGCCGGTGCCACGGCCGCCGAACGCGCAGATTCTGTCCGCGAGGTCGCCTCGCAGGCCACGGCCAGCGGTCTCGAGGCCTACGGGGCCTTCGAGACGGGCTGGACGCGTCTCGGCGTGGTGAACTCCCGCGGCGTCCGGGCCGCCCACACCATGACCCGCGCAGACCTCAACATGGTCGTCATGAGCGAGGACTCCTCGGGCTGGGCCTCGCACATCGATTCGGACCTCCGGGCGATCGACCCGGCATCCCTCGCCCGCACGGCGATCGACAAGGCCCTGCGGGGTCGGAACCCGCAACCCCTCGACCCCGGTCCGATGACCGTCATCCTGGAGCCCGACGCGATGGCGGACCTGCTCGAGCAGGTGATGATGGCCGGCTTCAGCGGACAGGCCTATGCCGAGGGCGTCTCGTTCCTGAACGGTCGCTTGGGGGAGGCGATCGCCCACCCGCTGATCCATGTCTGGGACGACCCGCTCGACCCCGGCATGCTGGCCCTCCCCTTCGATGCCGAAGGCTCACCGAAGGCCCGTCTCGACCTCATCGAGGCAGGCATCGCCCGGGCGATCGCCCATGATCGACACACGGCGCGCCGCTCCTGCATGCCGAGCACGGGACATGTCTCGTTCGGGGAAGAGGACGATTCGCCCCATCCCACTCGCCTCCGCATGGCACCGGGCGACCGGGCGGTGGAATCCCTCGTTCGCGACGTCTCGCGAGGCATCTACGTGACCCGCTTCCACTACACCAACCTGGCCGACCCCCACACGGCCTCCATCACGGGCATGACCCGCGACGGGACTTTCCTGATCGAGAACGGCGAGATCACGCGCCCCCTCAAGAACCTGCGCTTCACCAGCAGCGGGCTCGAGGCGCTCGCCCGGGTGGTGGCCCTGGGTCAGGACACCAAGCTCACGATGGGTTACGGCGGTGCCACGCGGGCGCCGGCTGCCCTCATCGAGGGCTTCCGATTCACGGGAGCCACGACCTTCTGACGATGGTCCGCGTGATCCGTCCTCAGGGCCAGCTATCGCGATAGAGCACCATGTGGTGGATCGGTTTGCCCTGGAACTCGCGCTGCGCAAGCTTCCAGCCCGGCTCTAGTTGAAGGTTCAGGAAGCCACTGCCGTCGCCCCCGGCGCGGGCGATCACGAGCGCGGGCCCCGAGCTCCCGCTGACGGGATTCGCGACCAGACGGACGTCCCCCTGCTCGCGTACGACGCTCACGCGATACCGGGCCCCCAGGTCATCACCCCCGATCCGCACCGAGTAACCATTGCTGTCCACGTAACGCCGGCAGACTCCTGTGAAGTCGAACTCTCGCAGCAAGGGGTTCACGGGCGCGGGAGTCGCCTGGCGATCGACCGCGAAACAGGCGCGGGACTCCCGGACCTGCTCGTAGATGTTGAGGGCGAAACGCGGCCCCTGACCGATGGGTGCGGCCACGAGGGCGAAGCGACCCGGGTCGACGGCACGTAAACCGAAGGCGTTGCTGACCTGACGCCCGGCGGGTGCGGCAACCGGAGCGGCAACGGGCCTGGCCACGGGTGACCGTTCGCCCGAGCGGATCAGCCGATCCTGAGCGTGACCGGAGGCAGGTTGCGCCGGGCGGGCAGGCGGGGCTGGACGGGTGGGGGCTGCCGGGACGGCCGGACCACCGAGTCCTCTGAGCGATCCGAGGCGTGAGCCCCGAGCTCCTCCCTGGGCAGCCCCCCTGGCTGCGATTCCTGTCTGCGTATCCAAGCTCGACCTCGTCTCTCCGGAGCGGCGACCGGAGTTCCCGCCCCATCCGAAACGATCATCGCCCGGACGGGGCCCCTTTCTGCCTTAAGATCGCTTCAAGCTTGGTTGAACCTGACCCGATCGTTCCGTCAGTCGCCGGCCATCACCCCCGCATAGGCGATCCCGGACAGTCTGGCCAGCTCGTGATGCCAGGTGGAGAGGTCATCGAGCCGGAACTCCGACAGGTGTCGATGTCCGCAGGCCCGTGCCATGACCTGCATCAGCTCCGTCGAGGCCTCGAGGAAGCGGGCCAGCCGCTGCGCCGCGGCATCGATGTCGAGGCGAGCTCGGAGGTCCTCCCGCTGAGTGGCGATCCCGGCCGGGCAGTTGTTGGTGTTGCAGATGCGCGCACCGACGCAGCCGATCGCCTGGATGGCCGAGTTGGCGACGGCGATACCATCCGCGCCGAGACATAGCGCCTTGATGAAGTCCGCGGGTGTCCGCAGCCCACCCGTGACGATCAGCGTCACCTTTCCCGAGAG
>JBEIFE010000064.1:0-7992 GCA_040382575.1 Candidatus Sericytochromatia bacterium | reverse complement strand
AGGTGCCGACGGGCTTCCAGAATCTGCTGGCCGACGTGCTCTGGCTGCGCATCCTCCAGCATGTCGGTGGACAGCTGGGAAGCGATGAACCCCTCAACGTACAGGGGGTGAAGCAGGCCCTGGACCTGGCGATCGATCTCGACTCCCGGTTCCAGGCCCCCGTGGACTATGGCGCCTGGATCATCGCGGATGGTCGCGATCCTGCCGGTGCTCTTGATTTCCTGGCTCATGCGAGACGGCAGCATCCGGAAGACTGGCAACTGCCCTACCGGCAGGCCTTCATCGAGTTTCTCTACCGGAAACGCTATGACGATGCGGCGCGACTCTTTGCACTGGCGGCCTCGATGCCGGGAGCTCCCCCGCGCGTGATGAACATGGCGGCTGGCATGTACACCCGAGGCAAGCACAAGGAGAAGGCCATCGAGACCTGGCAGGGTATTTACCAGGCCAACCGGGGGCCCCTCAGGGCGATCGCCGCGCGTAACCTGCGCGTACTCGGGGTCGCGGTCGAGGATTGAAGGATGTGCAAGCTTCACGGCACACGGTCGCGGGCCACGATATGATCGCCGCGATGGATCGGCCCACACGCGACCAAGATCCACGTTCGCGCCTTCCAGGCCCACGAAGAGGATGACGGGTTGGTTTCCACGGACCTCCTGAATCTGCCACTCCCGCTCACGGCCCTGGTCGTGGGGCTCTTCGGCGCGCTGGTGGGGAGTTTCCTGAATGTCCTGATTCACCGGTTGCACGAGGAGCAGAGCATCGTCTGGCCCGGGTCGCGCTGCGTGACGTGCGAGAAACCCATCGCCTGGTTCGACAACCTCCCGGTCCTCAGCTGGCTGCTTCTGCGCGGGCGTTGTCGCGCCTGTGCCGCGCCGATCGCCTGGCGTTATCCGCTCGTCGAGGCCCTGAATGCCTGCCTGTGGGTGGCATTCGTCGTCGTCTCCGGGGGGCAGGTCACGCCTCTTGTTCTCCTGCAACTGGTCTTCATCTCGCTCATGGTCACGATCTGCTGGATCGATCTCGAGACCATGCTCATCCTCGATGTGCTGACTTTTCCCGGTACCGTACTCGGGCTAGGAGTCGCTACAGTCTCGGGTCGCTTCTGGCCAGCCTCGATCGCAGCCCTGACCGGGTACGGATTCTTCCGGGTACTCGAGGCCGTCTCGGAGTGGTGGCTGGGGCGTCCAGCCATGGGCCGCGGGGATGCGAAACTCGCCATGATGATGGGAGCCTGGGTGATGCCTGCGGGGCTCGCCGTCGGCCTGATGAGTTCCTTCATGGCCGGATCGGTCATCGGCATCGTGCTTTACGGGTTCTCGGGGCGGGATCTCATTCAACTGAGTTTCCCGTGGGCGCGTCCCGTGACCCATCGCGAGCGCCTCAGTCAGCCTTATCCCTTCGGTCCGGCTCTGGTATTCGGCGGATTGCTCGCCCTCTTCGCAGGAGAATCGATCTGGACCTGGTATCTTCGTATGATGGGGATAGGGGCCTGAATCCATGGATTATCGCGATCTTCTGAAAAAGATGCTCGGCCAGGGCGAGGCCAAGACGGTCGTGGGCGTCGATATCACGGCCGATACCATCGTCGTGGCCGAGGTTCGCAAGCAGCGGGGCGATATCGTCCTCGTCAACATCGCCGAGGCCAGTACCCCCACGGGGACCGTCCAGGATGCCGAGATCTCGAATCCGGCGATCGTCGGGCAGGTCATCGCCTCCCTGCTGGACGAGTGGGAGATCCAGGCCAAGAAGGCCGTGGTGGCTGTGGCTGGTCAGAGCACGATCGTGCGGCCGGTGCGTTTCCCGATGATGCCCCTGGCAGAACTCAAGGAAGTCATCGAGTACGAGGCGGAGCGCTACATCCCCTTCTCGATCGAGGATGTGAATCTCGATTTTCAGGTGGTCGGCGAGGTCGAGGAAGACGGCGCTCCCAAGCAGGAAGTCATCCTGGTCGCGGCCCAGAAGTCCCTCATCAGCAGTTTTCAGTCCGCGCTCTCGGAGGCGGGACTCGAGGTGCCGACGGTCGATGTCGCGGCCTTCGCCGTGATGCGCACGGTGTTCGGTACCGATCAGTTTCCCGAGGGCAAGAGTGTCGCCTTCCTGCATATCCAGGGTTGGACGACCGACCTCTGCATCGTGGTCGATGGTGTGCCGCGGTTCACGCGTTCGATTCCGATCGGTTTCTCGTACATGCTCGATGCTCTCATCAATGCGCTGGGACTGGATGACGAATCGGCCCGCAGCGTCATCGACCAGATCGATGTCGACCCCCAGAGCTACGAGCCGGTCGAACCCCAGGTCGAGCAGGCTACCGAGATCGTGCGACCCGCGCTCAATGAACTCACGAGCGAGATCGGGCGTTCGCTCGATTTCTATCTGTCCCAGGGCAGCCATCCGCTGGATCACATTCTCCTGAGTGGCCGCGGTGGCAACATCCGGAACATCGATCAGTTGCTCACCAACCGTCTCGGTATCCACGTCCGGGTCATCGATGCCCTTTCCCGTCTCGTGTGGGATGAGGAAGAGTTCGATGCCGAGGCTCTCCGGGCAAAATCACCGACGGTCGCGGTGGCGATCGGGCTGGCATTGCGAGGAGTGCTCGGGCCATGAGACCGATCAACGTCAACCTGGCCGGTGCCCGGCCCGCCACGCGCCTGGCGGCCGTACCCGAACTCGACATCGACCTGATCATTACTTTCGTGCCGGCGGTTCTGGCCGTGATCCTGGCCATGATCGTGCCCAAGGTCCTCGGGTCGGTTTTCGATGGATTCGTCGTCGCCGGACTGCAGCGCTCGATCGACGAGACCAACCAGCGGATCGGTGCCAACAAAGGTAAGGCCAAGGAACTGCAGACCATCCAGAATGAAGCCATTCGCCTCGAGGATGATGCCCAGGCGATGCTGGGCGTCGTTTCGTCGCATCAATCCTGGCAGGACGTGCTCGAGGAAGTGCGTATCCTGACCCCCACGAGCATGTGGTTGAGAGGCCTTCGCATCGAGAAGCGGCATCTCATCATCGATGGGTCGGCGCTCGAATACCGGGACATCGCGTATTTCGTGACGAACATGCAGAACTCGTCCCGTTTCAATCAGCCCGTACTCGGGGATCTGAGTGCCAGCGTTTCGGGTTCCCAGACCGTCGTCGAATTCAAGCTGGAATGCGACGTTCTCGAGGGAGGGACCTGAGATGGACTCCATCACCGTTTTCGGTAGAACCTATACCCTGGACGATCTGCGTCGGTTCATCCTCATCGGTGCCATCTTGATGCTGCTTTTTGGCGTGTTCACCGAGGGTCAGTCTCGCTGGGAAAACTTCTCTTCTCTTCGTGAGCAGCAGGATGCGGGTGAAAAGGAACTCCAGGATGCCGCGACGCTCACCGCGACCGAAGCCGAGGTTCGCTTGCGACGTGATCGGGCCGCCAAGAAAGTCGAGACCATCCGCGATCGCCTCCCGACCCGGGCGCAGGTCCTCCCGACCTTGCTGGTCGACCTTTCCGAGGTTTTCCGCTCTGTACGCGTCCGTCTCAAACGGTTCCAACCCAAGGATTTCACCTCGCTCGAGCGAGATAGCCTCCGGGATGTCGGTCGGGTGAGTGTGGAGATTGCCGCAGAGGGTACATATCCAGCGATCATCGCCCTGTTCGATCGATTCAGCAAGTACGATCGGGTGCTGCTCGTGGAGGATCCCGTCTTCACCACGGAGGGAGGCCAGAACTCCCTGGCCATCCAGCCTCTCGGGGTCACGTTCACGTTGACCACCTACGCGCTGAATCCATGAGAAGGTCCATGAAACGTCGAGTCATTCATCTTCATCAGGTGCTGGTCGTCCCGGCACTCACCACGCTCGGACTGGCCAGCCTCTTGCTCGCCAGGGACCTGTCGCTCAGTTCACCCGTCTCGGCGGCTCCCGAGGCGCTCGCTGCCGGTACTGCCGCTGCTGCGCCGGCTGCTGCCGTGAATCCCGCCAGTGCCGCGACGGGTAATCAAGGCCTTTCGGCTGCCAACGAGGCAGCCCTTTCCAGCCCGGAATTCGGCGGCGACGCTGCGGCTCCCGGCGTGATGCGGTCGACGCGGATCCGCGATCTCGTGCGGAAAGCGCGCGAGGCCTCCGGCAGGGAAGACCCGTTCGTTCCCCTGCTCCTTCCCGGAGCGGACAGGGTGGTCCCTCTCGCGACGCTCGAACCCGTCAAGCCCATGGCCCCCGAGGGTCTGGTCGTGCCTGCTGCGCCTCGCAAGTCGAGTGTCTCGCGCGCGCCCGTCAGTGCCGTCGTCGCGGTGGATACCTCGGGTAGGCCGGTATCGAATCTCATGATCGATCCCCCCGAGGCCGGTGATGAGCCGGCACGTGGTCCGGTCGTGGTGCCTCGCTGGGCGCTGGCGGGCGTGCTGAACACGGGGCGCGAACAGGTCGCCTTGCTGGAGGCGGATGGCATGAGTCGTGAGGCCAAACTCGGTGAAGTTCTGGAGGATGGTGCTCGCGTGGTCAAGATCGAATCGGGACGCGTCGTCCTGATGCTCAACGGTCGTCGCTTCCCGCGGATGCTCGGTACCACGGACGGTACCCGATGATCCGTCGCGCGTTCGGTCTTTCGCTGGCTGCGCTCGCCCTCTTGCAGGGCACTGCCCTGGCCCAGGGCCAGCCTGGCTCGCAACCGCTCGCGGACCGCACGGTGGGGTCCGATCGCCCCAAGCTCATCTCCAATCCCACCTTGCTGACACTTGGCATGGAAAATGCCGATGTGCGCGCCTTGCTCGAACTCATGGGCAAGAAGGGTGGCATGAACATGATCATCGACGAGTCCGTCACGGGGACCGTCCGGATCAACCTGCGTGCCGTCCCACTCGACGAGGCGCTCGAACTGGTCCTCAAGATGAAGGGACTTGCCGCCCGACGCCTGGGATCGACCCTGCTGGTCGCCACCGATGACGCCTTCCGCAAGAAGGGTTTCTCGGGAACCAGCACCGTCTTGCTGCGCTTCGATAATGCCAAGGTCGTGGATGTCGAGCCCATCCTGCGCGAAGCGTTGAGTACCGATCCCACCAGCGGTGGTGCGGCTGATCCCAAGGCTGCCGTGCAAGCCCCCTCGGGTTCCGGTCTCAAGATCATCAAGGACGAACGGACCAATTCCCTGCTGGTCACGGCCGGTGAAGACGTGCTGGATCGGGCTCGTGCCATCAAGGCGCTCCTCGACGTGCCCACGCCCCAGGTCGAGATCGAGGTCCGGATGCTCGAGATTTCCGAGAATGCTTCGCGCAAGCTCGGCATCAGCTACGGTCTGGCCGGTTCCAAGTTCGGCACGGGGTTCAACGCCGAGAACCCCAACGAGACCTTCGGTCAGGGTAACGTGGTCGGGAACCAGGGAGCCGCAGGCATCGGACTCTCCTACAACGCCCTGAGCAACTTCACGGCCAACTTCAACCTGCGTCTCGATGCCCTGCTCAAGGATGGCCAGGCCTCGCTGCTGGCGAGTCCCAAGGTCGTGGCCCAGGACAGCAAGGCGGCCACGGTCAGGGTGGTGAATCGCTTCCCGGTGCTCAAGACGGTTGCCACCCAGAACAACGTCTCGCAGTCCGTCGAGTACGTCGATGTCGGCCAGACGCTCACGATCACGCCACGCATCGACGCCGCCGGGTACGTCACGCTCGAGGTGGAGCCCGAGATCAGCGTCCTGGGCGGGACCGTGCCCGTCAATGGCAACAGCACGCCGGTAGTCAACACCCGCTCGCTCAAGACCATTGCACGTGTGCGCGACCAGGAGCCGATCGTCATCGGTGGCCTCAAGCGCACCGATTCCACCAGCGCGGCCAACAAGATCCCGCTGCTCGGCGAGATCCCGTTCATCGGCTCGCTTTTCAAGTCCAGCTCGGGTGACACGCAGACGACCGAGATCGTGCTCATCGTCACCCCGAGGATCCTCACCAAGGTGCAGTCCTCGACGGAGCTCGGCACGAGCGGTTCCATCGGGAGTGGTGCGGAGCTTCCGCCCCCTCCGAAGTTTTAATCGATCGTTTGCGCGTCCCCCGGTTCGATCCGGGGGCGCTCGGCCCCTGTGGACGTCCTGCTTTCCCGGGCTTCCGTCAGACACAACTCGAACCACTGAGATAGGGTCTGCAGATGCACAGGATAATCGCTCCAGGCCACCGGCGTGCCCTTGCCCGGGTAAAGGCGCATGCTGCGTGGTTCAGGAGCCATCATGTAGGCCTGGCGGACGAGGTCACCATCCAGGGGCTTGCTGCCGACCCACAGGGTGGGCATCGCCGGCAGGCGACGGACCTCGTCCACGAGCTGGACGACTGGACCCGGTGCAAGCCTCGGCCCGCCCGTTCCGTTCAACCACATGCGCGACCATCCCCCCCGCCCGTCGAGCCAGCCGGGGGGATTCACGCGAAGGTCGATGTTGCTGGCCAGCGGTGCGACCAGGGCCAGGGCCTGGAAGCTCTTCTGTTCGCTCGCGGCCCGGACAGCCGCAAAGGCCGTCTCATGCTCGGCCACGACCCCGATCGTCTCGTGCCCCTTGCCCTGGAGCCAGGCACAGGCGGCCAGCACGTCAAGTGATCCCGCCGGACCGCCATCCGTCGTGCCACCACTCTCCCCCACGCCTCGCGGATCGAGGATCAGGACGTCGAAGCGCTGGGCCAGCCACTGGCCCAGCGAGACGATCGCGAGGCCCTGGCGCGTGGAGGCCAGCCCGGGCAACAGGAGCAAGGCGCCGGGACGGGACCTGCCCAGGTAGGTGCCGGCGATCGCCACGCCGTCCGCCGTCTTCAGGTGAACCTGCTGCGCTTCGGGGGGAGGGGCGATCGCGACATGAGGCGGCTGGTATCCCGCATGGCCTTGCAGCCCCTTTTCCCAGTCACCCGCAGCGCGCCCCTTCAGGATTCCCCAGCCCAGCAAGAGGGCGAGCGCCAGGCCGCCCGCGAGCCAGGGCGAACCGGCGGGTAGGCGCTCCCAGGGGATATGAAACGCGGGATCGGGGCGACGCTGGCGGGCACGGGAGGCGCGAATGGAAGGCAAGACAACCTCGCAGATGGGCATTGTCGTTATTATAGGTAGGGGATGGGGCACGGGCAATCGGAGGGGGAGATGGCTGGGAAGCGACGCCGGAAGCGCCTGAATCGGCGGATGGGCAAGGGGCTGGGCTGGATCCTGGTATTGCCCGGCCTCCTGGTCCTCTTCCTGGGGGACGCACGGAATCGTGAGGCCATCGGTCGTGCGCTCGAGAATGCGGCCGAGGAGAGACCCGTCTTGAAGAACGTGGTCTTCAAAGTTCCGTTCGTGCCCGATCCGAAGCCCCGGGACATGCAGGCTGCCCGCTACGATGCGGGATTCGCGTGGGCCGACGACTACCGGCTGCGTATGACGGCCAGGGACGACCGTCGCTGGCAGTCTTCCGGCATCAACCTCAATGATGGTCGCGAGATCACGACCGACGACGATGAATGGCAGGCCCACTTCCGGTTTGCCTGGGCGCCACCGGACGACCTCCTGCATCCCGGGTACAGCATCGTCGAGGCCGACAGTACCCAGCACCGCCTCCGCTTCGCGCCCCTCGGGCCGGTCGATTTCGATTCGGTCCTGCGGGTCGATCCGGCCCGCTTCCTCGCGGTGGCTCCGCGGGAGCGACCGGCCGCCTGGAGTCTCGAGGCCGGGGACGTCGTGTGGGTCGAGATGACCCTGCGCCCGTCGGGCGGCGCCTCGCCCGGTGTCCGCCCCATCCAGCGCGTGGCGAAGGTCCGGATCCGGAAGCTGAGCCGCGAGGAGGTTCGGTTCGATTTCGTCTATCGCCGGGACGGACAGACGACGTTCCCGCCACCGCGCGTGGCCACGATCTCGGTGCCGGTCGAAGCGGCCCCGCATGGTCAGGAAGATCCGTCCGCCGTGCCCTCGACGGGCGAGATCCAGCTCGTCGAGCCGACGCTGCCCCCCGAGGATGAATTCCAGGAGTGAGCCTCGCAGCCCTGGACGTGCTGGAGGGCCAAGATTTCCAGGTCT
>JBEIFE010000063.1:0-8032 GCA_040382575.1 Candidatus Sericytochromatia bacterium | reverse complement strand
GCCTCCGTCAAAGGGGATCTGGACGGCGACGGTCGATCCGATTGGGCCGGTGTCCTGGGGGGCCCCGTTCCCCCCGATGGCAACCAGGAAGCGCGTCCCCGCGCCCTGGTGATCGCCCTCGCCGAGGTATCCGGTGGCTTTCGTGTCGTCGGGAAGAGCTTCCGGGCCGTGCGCCGTGCCGACCAGGGGGGCACGATGGGCGATCCCTTCGGCCAGCTCGCGATCGCCCACGGGACGCTCGTGCTCGAGCAGAGCGGGGGCTCGAACTGGCGCTGGACCGAGCGCGATCGCTTGGCCGTGAAGGCCGGCCAGGTCCGCTACATCGGTCGGACCGACACCTCGACGTTCTCGGGGGATGCCAGTTCGGTCACCCGGGACACCCACCTCGTCACCGGTCGGGTGATCGTCACGCGCGACCGCGGGGAGGGGGGCATTTCCACCCCCGTCTCGGACCGTCACGTCTTCACGGAAGTGGCGGCCGTGCCCGTATCCCGGGAGCCGGACCTCGCGCGGGACGGCGACTGGCCCGGTCCCGTCGCGGCCCTCTCCGTCGGCGGGCGCAAGGTCCGCGCCCAGGCGTGTCTCGTGGAGGATCGTCTGTTCCTGAGGCTCGAGGGATTACCTGGGGGTGACCAGCTGGTGAGATGGCCCGGTGGCAGCCGGCCGAAGGAACGGTTGAACCGGAGGGTCGGCGATCGCCGGTTGCTGGTCCTGGACCGCGGGGACGTGCCGATGGTCGATCCCGAGGGGGAGCCCGATCAGCTGCCGGGCATTGCCCTGGTCGTCGGGAAGCAACGGGTTCCCCTGGCCTTCCGGGTGAAGCCCGATCCGGGGCCTTTCGGCCTGGCGGACTGCATCCGGTCCACCGATGACTGACCGGGAGGCGAGGATGCGCCGGCAAGGTCGCATGGGTCCTGGCAACTCGGGACATCCAGACGGGACTCCCGATTCGATTCCGGGTCATGGATGCTTACGGAATGTCCAGCTCGCGGTCGTTCCTCTCTTGAGCATGCTCGTGCCCACCTGCGGGACCCTGTTCATCTGTACGCGCTTCATGGGAAGCACGAGTATTCTGTTCACGCCGTTCGCAGCGGTGTTCACCCTGCTTGCCGTTTACGCGCATATCCTTCTGTGTCGCCGCAGATCACCCGGAAAAAGCGCAGGCATCTCGGCTGCTCTCCTGATGGCCTGGGGGGCCGTGTCGCTCGTGTGCTGGATATACTTCAGCACCTGGGGACGTCCTCCCCAGGCCGACCACTGGGACTGGCCTGGTTTTTACACGGCCGCAGGTGCCGTCTTGTTGATCGATGTCCTGTCACTCGTTTACCTGGGTTACGCCGCGATGGCCGCATCCGTGGGGGTCGGTCGGATGATCGCCCGGGTCATTCGGCGGATCATCAGAACCTTCAGCCGGTGAAAGGATTCTGCTCCAGCTCTCTCCAGGACCGTTGCACCCGCGCGCCGGGGTCGTTACGCTGGGGCCATGAGCGACCGAGCAACTGACGCAGCCCCGCCCATCACATGGGAGCGTGATCCCCGGCATCAGCCCCTTCGCGAGGACATCCGCTTCCTCGGAGGCGTGCTGGGCCAGATCCTCGAGGAACAGGCCGGGCCCGAGGTCTTCGAGCTCGAAGAGACGCTCCGCAAGGGCTTCAAGCACCTCCGGGCCGAGCCCGGCGATCGCGCTCTCGAGGCACGTCTGACCGACCTCGTGGCGCGCATGGACACGCCGACGGCTGCCCGTGTGCTGCGCGCTTTCACGCTGTACTTCCAGCTCGTGAACCAGGCCGAACAGCATCACCGGGTGCGTCGCATCCGCCAGTACGGGCAGCAGGATCCCGACCAGCCGGCTCCCGGGTCCATCGAGGGCGCCATCGCGCGCTTGAAACGCACGGGCGTGACGGCCGACGAGCTCCAGGGGCTGCTCGACCGGTTGCTCCTCGAACCCGTCCTCACGGCACACCCGACCGAGGCCCTGCGGCGTACCGTCCTCGAGAAGCTCCACGGCCTGGCCGAGATGCTCACCCAGCGGGATTCCGGGGTGCTGGAACCGGCCGAGCGGCGGCGCCTCGAGGCCCGGCTGGCCGCCGAGGTCGAGAGTCTCTGGCAGACGGACGAGGTGCACCACCGGGCCCCCACCGTGCTCGACGAGGTCCGCCACGGACATTACTTCCTGGACGAGGTCCTGTTCGACGCCGTACCCCGGGTCCTCGAGGCCCTCGATGGTGCGGTGGCCCGTCACTACCCGGATGCCACCTTCCGTTTTCCCGTGGCCTTCCGGTTCGGGTCCTGGATGGGGGGGGACCGGGACGGCAACCCGCACGTCACGGCCGAGACGACCTACGAGGCCCTCCTGATGGCTCATCGTCTCCTGCTGCGGCGCCATCTCGCGGCCGCCGAACAACTGGGCACGGATCTGAGCCAGAGCACCCACTGGGTCCAGATCTCGGAGGCGCTGCGCGAGAGCCTCGAGGTCGATGCCGGGGCCTTCCCCGAGGTGATGGCGGAGGCCCGGGAACGCAACCCGTTCGAGCCGTATCGCCAGAAGCTCGCCGTCATCCAGCACCGCCTGCGTCTCACCCGGGAGCGCTGGCCCGACCAGGCCCGTTCGGCCGCCCTCCGTCCGGCGGAACATACCTCGGGTGGCTATGCGGACGCCTCCGAGCTGGATGCCGACCTCGTGCTGGTCGAGACGAGCCTGCTGGCTCACGGCGGGGCACGGGTCGCGCGCGAGAGTCTGGCCACGTGGCGGCGCCAGGTCGCGTGTTTCGGCTTCCACGGGGCCCGGCTGGACATCCGTCAGCATGCCCAGGTCCATCTGGAGGCGCTCGGTGAGATCGTCGATGCCCTCAAGCTCGACGACCGGCCCTTTCACACGTGGTCGGAAGAGGAGCTCACGCGCTGGTTGCTCGCCGAGCTGGGAGGGCTACGACCGCTCGTTCCTGGAGACCTGGGAGCCTTCTCGAGCGCGACTCGCGAGGTCGTCGAGACGTACCGGACGGTGGCGATCGCGCGCAGGGTCTTCGGTCCCGAGGTCATCGGCTCGTGCATCGTGAGCATGACGACTCGCCCGCTCGATCTCATGATCGTGCTCCTGTTCCTGCGCGAGGCCGGGCTGTTCGGGGTCGATGCCGGCGGACACGTCCATTCGGCGCTCCAGGTGGTGCCTCTGTTCGAGACCATCGAGGATCTGCGGGCGGCACCGGGCATCATGGACCGGCTGTTCGCGCTGCCTCTTTACCGGCAGCACCTGGGGGCCCTCGGGAACGAACAGGAGATCATGCTCGGCTACAGCGACTCCAGCAAGGACGGGGGCATCCTGACCTCCGCCTGGGAGCTCTACCAGGCCCAGCAGGCGCTGGTCGAGGGGGCCCGGCAGGCCGGGGTGTCGCTGCGCCTCTTTCACGGGCGGGGGGGCTCGGTCAGCCGTGGCGGCGGACCGTCGCATCTGGCAATCCTGGCCCAGCCGCCGGGGTCGGTGGGAGGGCGTCTCAAGCTCACGGAACAGGGCGAGGTCATCAGCCACAAGTACGGTCTGGAACCCCTCGCTCGCCGGAACCTGGAGCTCCTGGCCTCGGCGACCCTCGAGGCCTCGCTGCGGCCCGAGGTGCTGGCCCGCGACCCGGAAGAGGTTGCCAGATGGCACGCGGCGCTCGACGAGCTCAGTCAGCGGGCGATCGCCGCCTACCGGGCGAGCATCCACGAAGACCCGAGGCTGCTACCGTTCTTGCACGCCGTCACGCCGCTCGACCTGCTTTCGGGGTTACAACTCGGTTCTCGCCCGGCGCGGCGTAAGGCGACGACGGGCATCGGGGACCTGCGGGCCATCCCGTGGGTGTTCTCGTGGACGCAGAACCGCATGATCCTGCCCGGTTGGTTCGGGGTGGGAACGGCCCTCGAGGCGTTCCAGGAAGCGGAGCCCGGTCGGCTCGAAGATTTGAGGGTGATGGCCCGTCATTTCCCGTTCTTCCGGGCCCTGCTCTCGAACGTCGAGATGACGCTGGCCAAGTCCGACATGGCGATCGCCACGCGCTACGTCGAGGGGCTCGCGGGCGGGAACCCCGACCTCGAGGCCTACTGGGAACGGGTCCGGGCCGAGCACGACCGGACCGTACGCATGGTGCTCGCCGTCCTCGAGCAGGACGTGTTACTCGAGGGCAGTCCCACCCTGCGGCGCAGCATCGCGGTCCGCAACCCCTACGTCGATCCGATCAACCACATCCAGGTGGAACTGCTTCGCCGGGTAAGGGCCGCGGGAGACGCCGCCGATCAGGCGCTGCTCGATGCGCTCAAGTTGAGTGTCTCGGGAGTCGCGGCCGGGTTGCGAAACACGGGATAGGCATCAGCGACCCGCACCCTGCCTGTTCGTAACGGTTGCAGGCAGCAGCACCTGTCGCTGGGCCTGGGCACTTTGGGCCGCTTCCACCAGTTGAACCTGGACCTGGAACTGGATCCGTCCGTCGCCCAGGCTCTGCGCCTGCGCGTGAAACTGGCTCAGGCCGCTCCGGGTCCGGCGCCAGCGCGCATGCACCTGCTCGGCCAGGGCTTCGGCTGCTCGCGGTGACGTGCCCTGCCGGGCCGAATCGACGCAGGTGTCCAGAAGCGCTTCCAGCCGGGCCTCGGCCGCCGTCCGGGCGGGCAACTCGACACGTGGGAGGGGCTGCGACGTCGAGGCCGGTCCTCCGCATGATACGAGGCTCAGGGCGATGAAGGGCGTTATTCTTCTCGAAGACATATTCAAGATATGCCAAGAGCGGCGTCCGATCTTGCGTACTGGCCTCCTTCGAGGTCATCGTGAAGACCGGGCGCTGCTCGGAATCGGCCCGAACGAGCTCAGGCGGCTTCTTCGGGAGTCGTGACGACTTCCGGTCCGGCGGAACCCGCATCGGATTCAGCGATATCCGGCACCCCGTCATCATCGGAGTCCTCGAAGGCATCCTTCACGGGCGAGCCAGCATTGTCGGTGCTGCCGTCCCCGTTGGCGTCGCTGTCGTAGGCATCGGGAATGCCATCCTGGTCCCCGTCCGTGGTGCCGGCGATCGCATCGGGGACACCGTTGCCATCGTCGTCCGGGTCCTCGGCCTCCGCCACGCCGTCATTGTCGGCATCGGTGTCGCTGGCATCGGGAATCCCGTCGCCATCGTCGTCCGTGTCCTCGGCATCTGGCGTGCCGTCGAGGTCCTCGTCGGCCGCCAGGGAGTCCTCGTGGTCGGCCACCAGGTCCAGGTTGCTGGCATCCGACGGCGCCTCGTCGTAGGCGTCTGCGATCCCGTCGTCGTCCCCATCGGTCGCGTCCCGGTCGTCCGGGATCCCGTCGTTGTCGTCGTCGGTGTCCGTGGCATCGGCGGTCCCGTCCCCGTCATCGTCGGAGTCGGAGACATCAGCGGTTCCGTCACCATCGTCGTCAGAGTCGACCTCGTCGGATAGACCATCGTGATCGATGTCATGGCGCGTCAAGAAGGCGGGCATCGACGCATCTCCCCGATCCGCATTGCCATCCCCGTTGTCGTCCGTGTCCGAGGCGTCCGGGATCCCGTCGTTGTCGTCGTCGGTATCCACCCAGTCGAAGGTGCCGTCGTTGTCGTCATCGAGATCCGCATTGTCCCCGGTTCCATCGCCATCGAGGTCATGGTTTTCGGTGGGGTCGTAAGCGAGAAGGCCCTGATCCTGGTCGTCATTGGCCCGGTCGCCATCGTCATCGAGATCGGTGGCGTCGGCGGTGCCATCCTTGTCGGTGTCCCAGCTCGCGAGGGGGTTATTCTCGCTGGACCACTCGGCGACTCCTGCCCCCGGATTCGTGCCGGGTCGCGGGCCGAGCGTGTTCAGCGCGATGACGGTTCCTGCCCGGGCCGGGAAGACGTTGCTGAAGCTCAGCGCGCCATTGAAGGTACCCGTCGGCAGAGCGAGCCTGGCAAGGACCTTCACCACGGTAGAGGATGAGCCACCGGTTGCGGCCCCCATCTGGACCAGCTCGACCCGGAAAAGTGGACTGGCCGCGGTCGGTTTACTGGCCTGGATGGCCGGACCGCCGACCAGGTTCGTCCGGAGGATGAATTCACCCTTGTTGTTGGGCTTCACGATCACCGTTCCACCCGGACCGCTCAACCGGATGGCGGCATTCTGGAAACTTCCGAGGACCGCGGGATCCAGCTTGCCCGTGATGACCACCTCGCCGGCTGCCGCCGTCACGGAGGACAGCAGATCCTTCACCGCTGTGGGAAGGTTGTTGATGACCTTGCTGGCGCCCGGGCAACCCGTCAGCGACAGAGACAGCAAGATACCTGCACCGACGGTGCGGAAGGTGGAGACGAGCGAATATCTTGGCATCGTGGGAGGGGGCCTTTCGGGCTCGGGGCATCAGGGGATGCCCCTGGGGTTTTCCGGGTGCGCGATGCTAGCACGCTGCGCCCTCGTGTCAAGGCGACCGGTGGTTCAGGACGGTCGTGGAAGGGTCTCGACGGCACGGGCGGCGTCGATCCGGCCGTGGCCTGTCTCGAGATTGAACGCCCCGATCGGTTGGGCCGTGCGCTCGAGGTGCCGTTTCACCTCGGGGGCCGTCAACCCCGGATGCAGGTCTCGCACGAGGGCTGCCAGGCCCGCCACGCACGGGGTAGCCATCGAGGTCCCGGACATCCATCCGTCATCTTTGAACCCCGTCTGGTTGGTGTTGGTCGGGAGGAGGGACAGGATGGACGCTCCGGGAGCCGCCAACGAGATCCAGTCACCGAAGCTCGAGAACGAGGCGCGGCGGTCTTGCTCATCCGTGGCCCCGACGGCCAGGACACCCGGAAGTGCTGCCGGATACAGGATGTCGTTGTGGCCGCTGTTGCCCATGGCCGCGACCAGCGCTGATGACGCTGGCCCCCGAGTCGGCGGCATGCACGATACCGGCTGCCACGCTCGCCGCCGTCCCGAAACCGTAGTCCGAGACGACCTTCTCGCCCAGGATCCGGCAGCCGGGCGCCATGCCCACGATGCCGATACCGTTGTCGGCCGAGGCACCCACGATGCCAGCCGCATGCGTGCCGTGTCCACCACCATCCGTCGGGTTGTCGATGTTCTTCAGAAAGTCGCGACCGGGGATGACGCGGCTCCTGCCGGAAGCGTCCTGGAGGTCGGGATGCCGTTCGTCGACGCCCGTGTCGAGGACGGCGAGGCCGTCTCACCGGCTGGCCGCTGGAGGGGCATGTCGGCCTCGACCCTCTCCACGAGAGGGCTTGCCGCGAGGGTGGTCGTCGTGACCGTCATCCGCGAGGAGCCTTTGAGCAGGCGAAGTCGCCGCCAGCCGATGCGGCCGAGCACGTCGAGAGCATCGGGAACGGGCGTCAGACCGAGGGTACGTTCGTACCGGTTCATCTCGGCAGGTGACGTGTCACGACGCCATTTCACGAGGATCGTCTCATCGGCCGCCGTCACGGCCTGCGCGCCGGTATTCATCGAGTCGACGGACAGGAGTGGGGTGTGGCCGCAGATCGAGTCGTCTTCATAACCTTAGCTTAAATCAGGCTTAACTATGATTCGAGTGGGAGGGCGTCGTTCGCTGGCATGTTCGATGTCGAGCTCCCCCCGGGTATCTGGACTTGCATGCGCCAGTGCGAAGCCGCTCCATCCCCGGGGTGTTGTTCGAGGATCTCGTCCAGCAAACGGGCGCCTGCTGCCGAATGGCCTCGGAGGACCATCCCGACGGCTCGTTCCATCGTGCCCCGCGAATCCTGCTTGCGGGCGATCGTGGCTGCCTCTTCGTGGGCGAAGAACTCGTGGATGGCGATCGCCCTGGAGGCCCGCACGAAGGGAAATCGACCCAACCATCGGGCCCGGTCTCTTTCTTCTTGCTGGAGATGCAGTTCGACGCTCTCGGTGAAGAGCACGTCACACCCGAGGGTCCGGGTCAGCGCTTCGACGTGGATCGCCTGATCGATGGCCTCCGAAATCGCCGTCGTCTCGAGGCGAGCCTCTTCACCCACGGTGCCCATCAGGACGGTTCCCGTGTGAACCCCGACGCCGATACGGATCGGCCGGTCGGAGCCATCCG
>JBEIFE010000062.1:0-8085 GCA_040382575.1 Candidatus Sericytochromatia bacterium | reverse complement strand
GATAGAGCGCCCTTCCCAGCCAGCCATTGGCCAGCGACGTCAGCCCCCCCACGGTTTCCTCGTGAAAGATATGAGTCAGCTCGTGATCCAGCACCGTATACGTGGGATGGCGATCGCGCCCCGCATGTTGATCCGAGCGCTCGGGCAGGAGATAGATGTAGATCGTCAGATTGGGCAGAGGCGCGGCCAGACCGTTATGCGTGTCCTCGTGATCGAGCAGGACCACCTCGACGGGTGAAGAGGGCTCCCCGCCGAAAACCCGAGCCAGGTCCCGGTATGCCTCTTCCGCGTGGGCGAGCAGATCCCGGGCCGTATCGGTATGGCGCGATTCGAAGTGCATCCGGAAATGGGCCGAGCGAGCCGTGCGCCAGTCGAGCGCCGGGTCGAACAGAGTCGCCGGACACGCGGGAGCCGCGAACCCCATCAGGGCGAACGCGGTGAAGATCCCCGGTGCGAGCGTCCGGGTGGAGAGGCGAACGGATCGGGCCGGTGGCACGTGAACCTCGGAGCGACGGGCACGCTTGGGGAGCCATGGTAGCATTCCCGCCCGCGGGCCGCATGATAGACTCGCGATCGCCCGGATCGCAGATCCGCGACGGGTGTCATCGGCTCCAGGGAGGGTCACATGGCCACGTCCGTCTCGCTCGTCACCGGAGCTTCCAGCGGTATCGGCAGGGCATTCGCGCTCCGGCTGGCCCGGGCCGGACGCCCCGTGGTCCTGGTCGCCCGACGTGAAGCCGAGCTGGAGGAACTGGCCTCGGAGATCCGACGGGCATCCGGAGTGGATGCCTTCACCGTGGCCCTCGACCTCACGGCACCCGGGGCCTGCGAGCGGCTCGAGGCGATCGCCCAAGAGCGGGACTGGTTCGTCGAGGAGCTCGTGAACAATGCAGGATTCGGCATGACCGGCCGCTTCGCCACGGGCCCCGTCGAGGATCTCGAGCGGATGATCGCGCTCAACGTCTCGGCCCTGGCCAGCCTCACGCGCCGCTTCGTCCCGGCGATGATCGAACGGGGAGTCGGCCGGATCGTCCACGTGGCCAGCACGGCCTCGTTCCAGCCGATTCCCTACTTCGGAGCCTACGCGGCGACGAAGGCCTTCGTCCTCTCGCTGTCCGAGGCGCTCTCGGAGGAACTGCGGGATACAGGCGTGACGGTCACTTGCCTCTGTCCGGGGCCGACGGCGACGGAGTTCGGTCAGGTGGCCCGGCTGGACATGTCGGCAGCTCTGAGCGCGATAGGGGTGATGTCCGCCGAGGACGTCGCCGAGGCCGGATGGCAGGCGATGAAGGCCGGTGAACGGGTCCAGGGGCCGGGATGGTCCAACTTCATCGGCACCCGACTCTCCCCCTTCGTGCCACGCCCCGTGGTGAACCGGATCATGCGGAGCCTGTTCCGTCCGTGAAGAAGCTTAACGCAGGCTTCCGGGACACTTAACCGCCACTGAACCCGGATCGCCCAGCGAAGGCGGATAACCCCCTCGTCCCCCGTCCGCCGAGGAGGGTTCCATGATTTCCGGAACGAACAATCCTTACGCCCCGAGGCCAAGTCTCCGCTCGACCATGCCCTCGGCACCCGTCGCAGCCCCCGTGGCAACCCCCATCCCCTCGTCGCCCGCCACGCCCCCTCCGTCCATACCTTCGAACGGGCCCGGGGTCGCCGGTATCCTGGACGGGATCAAGTCCTTCTTCGCGGCCATCGGAGCCTTTTTTGTGGGCATGTGGAACCGGTTGACCGGCGGAAACACCTCGAACGTTCCGGCAGGACTGTCGCCTGCGGAGGCGGCGATGGCGACCCAGTACGGCCTGCTGGCGACTCGCGAGAATGTCCAGGCCTTCCTGGCCGAGACCCAGAGTTACACGCAGCCGACGGCCGAAGGATTCCGGACGCTGGGCCCTGGAGCCACGGACACCGCAGCCGTGAAGCAGGTCCAGGAAGCGCTCACCCGGCTCGGATTCCCCGTGACGGCGACGGGCTCGTATGATGCCGCCACCCAGGCGGCCGTCAAGACCTTCAAGGCCGCCAACGGCCTGCAGCAGAGCTACCGCCTCGCCGATGGCCGCCTGGCCGTCAATGAGTACCTCGAACCCCAGACCTTCCGGAAGATGATCGAGAAGCTCTCGCCGCCGGCTGCAGGTGCAGTGCCCCAGCCGCCCGCATCGACGACCCAACCGCCCCCTTCCCCCCAGCCTTCGCCCGCCCCGCAGACGCCCCCGGCCAGCACGAGCGGAACCGTCGATACCGCGGCGATCGCCACCCAGTACCGGCTGCTCAACACGCCCGAGAACGTCCAGACCTTCCTCTCCGAGGTCCGCAGCTACCAGACCCCCGATGCCCAGGGCTACGTGGTGCTCGGCCCCGGCTCGACGGACCAGGAAAGCATCCGTGCCATCCAGGCCGCGCTGACCCAGGTGGGCTTTCCCGTCTCGAGCACGGGTAGCTATGACACCGCCACCCAGCAGGCCGTCATCGCCTTCAAGACTCGCGAAGGATTGCGGCAGACTTACCGCAGCCAGGACGGCAACTTTGCCATCAACGAGTACCTCGACCGCCCGAGCTTTGCCAAGCTCGCCAGCATGGTCTGAATCCCGATTCTTCCACCTCTCGAGGGCCGCGCGGTGTCTGGCACGCCGCGCGGCCTTTTCGATCTCCGTCTCCCTCGAAGATTAACCGACAATTCAACTCGGTTTCAGCCGTCATTAACCGAGATCTCCCCGGATCGGGACGATAGCTTCTGTGTCCCCCCGTCAGGAGGTGCCCGATGAACGTGAACGGAATGCCGAAAGTCTCGATTCCCCGCCGCTCGGTCCAGGCCGGTGGCGGAATCGATCCCGCGATGGGACCGTTCACGGCTGCGCCGATGGCGGCCCAGACCTCCTACACCGCCGCGGGTCCGAGCGCCGGCGAGCTGCTGGCAAATGTCTTCAACGGCATCGTGGCGCTCCTGAAGAACCTGTTCCAGTCAGTCGCGTCGCTGTTCGGTCCCCGGTCGACGACCGCGCCCTCCAACCCTGCCCCGTTCCCGGGCGCACCCACGGCACCCGCTGTCCCGAATGCCCCCGCCCCGGCGAACTGGCAGGCCTTGGCCCAGCAGTACGGTCTGTATCCCACCGAGCAGAACGTCCAGGCCTTCATGGCCGAGGCCCAGCAGAATCAGGCCGATGGAGCACTCGGCCCCGGCTCCAACCAGACGCAGGCTATCCGCGATGTTCAGGCTGCTCTGGCAGGATGGGGCTACCGCCTCGCCGTGACGGGCGTCTTCGATGCGTCCACCCAGGCGGCCGTCGTGGCCTTCAAGCGTAACGAGGGTATCGTGCAGTCTTATCGCGCCACCGATGGCTCCTGGGCCGTCAACGGCCTGGCGGATGCCCGGACTCTCGACCGCATGATGCAGAAGCTCCAGGGACAGGTCGTGGCCCAGCCACAGGCCCCGGCGCAGCCCCAGATCCCCGTCCAGCCGCAGGCTCCGGTTCAGCCGCAGCCCCCCGTACAGAACCAGCCCAACCTGGCGGCGATCGCCACCCAGTACCGGCTGCTCAACACGCCCGAGAACGTTCAGGCCTTCTTGGCGGAAGTGCAGCGCTATCCCGTCGATGGCGCACTCGGCCCGGGCAGCAACAACCAGAAGGCCATCCAGGACCTCCAGGGCGCCCTGGCGATGCTGGGCTACCAGGTGGTCAGCAACGGTTCCTATGATGCGGCCACCCAGCAGGCCGTGATCGCTTACAAGCAGGCTCGGGGCATCCAGCAGAGCTACCGCTCGGCCGATGGTCAGTTCGCGGTGAACGAGTATGCCGATTCCCGGATGCTCGACGTACTGATGAACGAACTGCAATCTCGCGTCCAGCAGCAGCCCGCAGCCCCCGTGCCGCAGAGCCTCCCGGGCGTCACGACTTACCCGGCTCCCGTCAGCCAGCCTGGCGACGTCCGGATTCTCCAGCCCGAGGGCGTCCGCCTTCTCCAGCCCGAAGCTCCTCGCCTCAGTGGCGCCCAGGCACCGGTCAGCTACGCCCCGTCAGGGATGACCAGCGTCATGCCGAACCAGACCCCCCTGTCTCAGGGCGACGGCGTCCGGATCCTCCAGCCTGAAGGCGTTCGTCTCATCGGCCCGGAATCCACCCTGACCCCCGCCTCGCAACCCCCCCAGGTATACCAGGCCCCCCAGGCCCCACAGGCTGCACCGCAGATGATGTCGGCCCCCCAGGCGCCGCAAGCTGCACCTCAGGTTCCGAGCCAGCCGGTTCCCGACACTCGGGCGATCGCTGCCCAGTACGGTTTGCTCGACAGCCCCGAGAACGTCCAGGCCTTCATGGCCGAGGTCCGCACGTACCAGCAGAGCGGCGCGCTCGGCCCCGGGTCGACCCAGACCCAGCCCATCCAGGATCTCCAGACGATCCTCGCACGCCTGGGCTTCACGATATCCGCCACGGGCCAGTACGACGAGGCGACCAGCCAGGCCGTGATCGCCTACAAGCAGCGCTTCGGCCTGCACAGCTCGTACCGGGCCGCGAACGGAACCTGGGCGGTCAACGAGTACGCAGATCCGGCCATGCTGGATGACCTCACGCGGCGCCTCGAGAGCCAGATGCCCCAGAAGCCCTGATAAAGCCACAATTGAACAACACTTAACAGACCTCAAATGCCGGACAGGCAATTCTCCCCTGGCGATCGCCGAAAATAGGGGAGGTGGTAGCTGGCTGGCAAAATCCGAGGTTCAACATGTCACATACAACACCGTGCCGTTTCCGGATGCGCGTGACACAGACTGTCGTGGGCATCCTGCTCGTGGGGGCCGCGAGTCCGGTCCTCGCCTCTGAACGCACGCTATCAAGCGAGACGATGAGCTCGGGCCGCGAGTCCCGGATGGAAAAGGATGCCAGCGGAAACGACGTGATCCAGGTCCGACCCAGGAAAGTCATCCGCAATCGCGTGGAAAAGCAGTTCCTGGTCCCTGAGCAACGGACCCGTGAAGTACCGATCACCCGGTACGTTCCGAAGCCGAATCCAGCTGCACAAGCAGGGGCGCCTTCGGCTGGTGTGGTGACGGGGGCGCATTCACGCACCACGACCACGGTCACGGTGACCCGGGACGAGAGCACCCATGCCGCGATCGTGACGAGTAGCGTCAAGCGCGAACTCAGCAATTCCGCTTCCGTGCTCGTGTCCCACAACCCTGACTGGGCCAAGGAATGGCATGCACGGGAATGGGATCTGACGCTACTGCGCAATACCTTCGGTTACCTCGGAAGGTGGCAGGATGGGTACGCATCGACGGCGCGGAACCCTGCGCTGAACACCTCGGCATCGGTATCGGGGGACGCGCTTTACCGCTACCAGGTCGCCAACACCGGTTCGGGTGACACGGCAGGTCTGCTGGGTCAAGCATCTCGACTGCTGCAACTGGCCATCATGATCGAGGCCGATCCGAACCTGTCAGGCACGCTGCATGTGCAGGGCGTGAACACGCTCTACCATGGCTCTTCGATGCCGGCATCCCCTTACATCCGGCCCCTGACCGTGAACATCGGTTACAACGGCGGCGACTATAATGCCATCTTCAGCTTGACCCGGTCGGGCATGACGGACGACCAGGTGCAGCGGGCCATCTACGAGTGGTATTCCACGCGCTGGGGACGAGCTTACCAGTTCGACATCCGTGGGGCGACGGCCCAGGCCCTGCGTGACGTGGCGCGCTGCCTGTACCAGGCCTGCGCCTTGACGGGTTCTCCCATTGCCCTCGATCTCAATCACGACGGCCGCATCGGGGTGACGGGGCGATCGACGGCCCGGACCCGGAAGATCGGGCACTCCTTCGTCCGCGAGGGTTCCGTCCAGTTCGACCTCTTCGGGATGAACAAACCGCTCCAGATCGAGTGGATGAACCGGGATGGCGATGCCCTCCTCGTCGATGATCGCGATGGAGCAGCCACTCGCGCAGCGCAGGGTGACGGCGTGGTTTCAGGCAAGCAACTTTTCGGTAGTGCCGGGGGCTATGATAATGGCTACGCGAAGATGGCGGTGCTCCTCATGGAGCAGAACCGGCTCGCCTCGGCCGGGACTGCTGGATTCCAGGTCGCGACATCCCTGCGGGGCAAGGCTCTCGAGGGTCTGAAAGCCTGGATCGATGGCAACGGGGATGCCCGTATCCAGGCCGGAGAACTGCAGACGCTTGATGCGCTGGGCATCACCGAGATCGCGGGTTTGCCGACCTATGCGCGCAACGCGGCCGACGAACAGGTCCTGGTCGCCTCGTTCACGCAGAACGGGATGAAACACCTGGCCGAAGACGTATTCTTCGCGATCGCCCGCTAGAAGACCTCCGCCACCTGCCCCATGCGGCGGAAGCGGTCATGACGGTGCTCGAGGAGCTGGAAGCCATTCAGGCGACCCAGCTCCTCTAGCGCTCCCGAGACGGTCCGCGCGAGGCTCCGCGAGCTCATCATGGCATCCCTGTGACAGCCACCCGTGGGTTCCGCGATGATGCCATCGATGACCGCGAGTTCGAGCAAATCGTGCGAGGTGAGCTTCATGATCTTGGCCGCCTGGGCGGCATGAGACGCGTCCTTCCAGAGGATCGCGGCGCAGCCCTCGGGCGAGATGACGGCATAGTGCGCGTGCTCGAACATGAAGACCCGGTTCCCCATGCCGATCCCGATGGCTCCACCCGAGGACCCCTCGCCGATCACGACCGTGATGATGGGCACTTCCAGGGTGGACATGAGGGCCATGCTCTCGGCGATGGCGTGGGCCTGTCCGCGCTCTTCCGCGGCGATCCCGGGATACGCACCCGGCGTGTCGATCAGCGTGACGATCGGCATCCCGAACCGGGCGGCATGGCGCATGAGACGCATGGCCTTGCGGTAGCCCTCGGGATGAGCCATCCCGAAATTACGATGGATGTTGTCGCGCGTGTTACGGCCCTTCTGGTGGCCGATGAACATGACGCTGCGTCCCTCGAAGCGACCGATCCCGCCGACGATGGCATGGTCGTCGTGCCCCTGGCGATCGCCGTGCATCTCGAAGAAGCTGTCTGTCATCGTCTGGATGTAGTCGAGGGCGGTGGGGCGCGCCGGATGACGGGCGATCTGGATGCGCTGGCCCGGCGTCAGATGGTCGTAGACCGCCTTCCGGAGTTTCCCTGCACGCTCCTCGAGACGCTTGACCTCTTCACCGAGGTCGACTCCACCTTCTTCGGCGAGTTGCTTGAACTCTCGAATCTTGGCCTCGAGGTGGAGGATCGGTGTCTCGAACTCGAGATGGTAGCCTGGCTTGCGCGGGGCGGGCACGGACCCTCCGATCAGAGATGACGGCCCGACGGTTGCGCCGGGACGGGGATACGCTGGACGTGCATGTCGATGAGGTCCCCGATCGTGTCACGCAGACGGGGACGCGGGACGATCTGATCGATCAGACCGTGCTTCAGGACCCATTCGGCCGACTGGAAATCAGCCGGAGCCTTCTGCCGGATGGTGGCCTCGATGACCCGACGCCCGGCGAAGCCAAAGGTGGCTCCGGGCTCGGCCAAAATGAGATCCGCCTGCGTGACGAAGCTGGCCGAGACTCCCCCGGTGGTCGGATCGGTGAGGATCGAGATGTAAAGCAGGCCTGCTTGCGCAAGGCGGGAGACCGCGACGCTGGTCTTGGCCATCTGCATGAGGGACAGGATGCCCTCCTGCATGCGAGCTCCACCCGAGGCGGCCACGAGCACGAGCGAGAGTCGCTCGCGGATGCAGTCCTCGACGGCCCGCGTGAACTTCTCGCCCGTCACGGAGCCCATCGAGCCGCCCATGAACGCGAAGTCCATCACGGCAAGCATGACTGGCCGGTCGTGGATCGTGGCCGTCCCCACGATGATGCTGTCGTGATCTCCGACCCGTGCACGGCTCTCGGCAAGGCGCTGAGGATAGGGCTTGCTGTCGACGAAACCCAGCGGATCGACGCTCCTGAGCTCGGTATGCCGTTCCCGGAAAGACCCCGGATCGGCGAGCTGAAGGATTCGCTCCCGGGCCTCTACCCCGAGGTCCTGGCCACAGAGCGGGCACCCCTGAAGATTTCCAGCCAGAGCCGTGGTGACCAGCGCTGCCT
>JBEIFE010000061.1:0-8156 GCA_040382575.1 Candidatus Sericytochromatia bacterium | reverse complement strand
GGCGCTGTGGAATCGGGAGGTGATTTCGAGGGCCAACTCGAGTTTCGCATCGCGGGGGTTTTTTCCCGCGGTAACTTCCTCACGAAGGCATTGGAGTTGGGCGTTGCCACGCAAACTGAGCAGTTCGAAATAGCGCCACATCAGTTCGTCCGATATCGACATCAGTTTGCTGAACATGATGTCCGGTGGCTCAGACACGCCGATATAATTGCCAGAGGACTTCGACATCTTCTGGACGCCGTCCAGGCCTTCGAGGATGGGAAAGGTCATCACGACCTGAGGCGCCTGCCCACGAGCGCTCTGGAGTTCGCGTCCCATGAGCAGATTGAAGGTCTGGTCGGTGCCCCCCAGCTCGATATCAGCCTGGATGGCAACCGAGTCATACCCCTGCAAGAGCGGATAGAGGAACTCGTGAAGAGCGATGGGGTCCTGGCGCTCGTATCGCTTCGCGAAGTTCTCGCGAGCCAGCATCTGGGCCACGGTGGCCTGCGCGCAGAGCTGGATGACCTCGGTCAGCCCCATGGGCTCGAGCCAGGTCGAGTTGGTCCGGATCTCGGCTCGGGCAAGGTCGATGATCTTGCCGAGCTGCTGCAGGTAGGTCTCGGCATGGGATTTGACGTCTTCCGCGGTCAACGGAGGTCGAGTGGCCTCTTTACCCGTCGGATCTCCGATCCGGGCCGTGAAGTCACCGATGATGACGACTACCTGGTGTCCGGCGTCCTGAAACCGTCTGAGTGCATTCAGGACCACCGCGTGACCGAGGTGAAGATCAGGCTTGGTGGGGTCGAAGCCCAGCTTGACCCGGAGCGGACGCCCGAGAGCGAGCTTTGCCTCGAGCCCACCCTTCGGCAACACCTCTGCTGCCCCCGAGGTGAGGTTTTCGAGCATCGCAGGGTCTGAAGTGGTGGTGGTCAAGAAGGCCTCCGGGGGACACGTGGGTCAAAGGCACACCAGCGTTCGCTCTCCTGCGTGCAGGTGTCACAATTCTTCATCAGGATACCGACCCCGGGATGCGCATGTAAAGCGCCACGGCGTCCTCTGGTCGATGGTTTCCCGGGCACGGAAGTGGTACCATGGCGTTACCGCGAAGCGTTCTCGGTGGGTCGTCACGGAGCTTTCCCGTGCTAGCAAGACCCACTCTGCGCCCTCTCTGTGAAAGGATAGTCCTGCACCCATGATGGCTGAACAGGTTGCGTCCCCCAAGAGCTATTCCCCCGGTCTCGAAGGGGTTACGGTGGCTGTTTCGACGATCACGTCGATCGATGGCCAGGCCGGCAAGCTCATGTACCGGGGCTACAACATCCACGAGCTTGCCGAGCACGCCACCTATGAAGAGGTCGTCTTCCTGCTGTTCAACGGCGAGCTTCCCTCGGCCGAGCAACTCGAGGCGCTCAAGGCCACGCTTGCTGGCTACCGCGCCATACCTGCTCAGGTTGTGGATGTCCTGCGCCTCATGCCGACGGACGCCAATCCGATGGCAGCGCTCCGGACGGCCATCTCGGCTCTGGCGTTCTTTGATGCCGATGCCGAAGATGCGTCCGATGATGCCAACCGTCGCAAGGCGCTGCGCCTGACGGCTCAGTTCGCCACGGTGGTTGCCGCGTTCGATCGCATCCGCAAGGGACTCGAGCCCGTTGCCCCGCGCACGGACCTTTCGCATGCCGCGAATTACCTCTACATGATGTCGGGTGAAGTGCCCAACGAGGTATTCGAGAAGGCGATGGACGTCGCCCTCATCTTGCACGCCGATCATGAGATGAATGCCTCGACGTTCGCCGCTCGCGTCACGGCTTCCACCCTCTCGGACTTTTACTCGGCCGTCACCTCGGCGATCGGTGCGCTCAAAGGCCCGCTCCACGGGGGAGCCAACACCAAGGTCATGGAAATGCTCCTCGAGATCGCTGACGAGGACAAGGTTGAGGATTACATCCGCGACGGCATGGCCAACAAGCGGCGGTTCATGGGCTTCGGACACCGCGTCTACAAGACGATGGATCCCCGAGCGACCGTTCTTCGCAAGATCTCGCGGGACCTGGGCGAGCGCGCCGGAAGCTTGAAGTGGTTCAACATGTCCGAGACCATCGAACGGATGGTTCGCGAGGCCAAGGGACTGGACCCCAACGTCGATTTCTTCTCGGCATCGGCCTATTACACGATGGGGATCGCGCTCGATCTCTACACCCCGATTTTCGCGGTGAGCCGAATTGCCGGCTGGTCGGCCAACATCCTCGAGCAGTATGCAGGCAACCGCCTCATGCGCCCCGATACCGACTATCAGGGTGCGGCGGAGCGTGCGTTCGTCCCGATGGCTAACCGGGCCTGAACTCGACCGGTTTTCACCAGAGGGGTGGCGCAAACGCGCCACCCCTTTCGTCTGCCATCCTGACAGTCCGTTCCACTCTGACGGCCTTTCCAGGTCGGGGAGCGTGGTAGCATGGAGCGTTCGTTTCCCTGTTCTTCAGGAGGATTCATGCGCAAGAAGATCACCGTCGTGGGCGCCGGCATGGTGGGCGGCACCCTCGCTCAGCGACTGGCCGAGCGGAACTACGCAGATGTGGTGCTGGTGGACATCGTCGAGGGCATGCCCCAGGGCAAGGCGCTCGATATCGCCGAGTCGGCCCTCATTTACGGATACGACACCGACCTCGTGGGCACCAACGGCTACGAGGAGACCGCCGGTTCGGACCTCGTCGTCATCACCTCGGGCCGTGCCCGCAAGCCCGGCATGAGCCGTGACGACCTCCTTTTCAAGAACATGGAGATCGTCAAGGGAGTCGTCGAGCAGATCGTCGCCCGTTCGCCCCAGGCCATCCTGATCCTGGTGTCGAATCCGCTCGATGCGATGGCCCAGCTGGCATTCGAGGTCTCCAAGTTCCCCAAGAATCGCGTGCTCGGCATGGCTGGCACCCTCGATTCGGCGCGCTTCGCGACCTTCATCGCTCGCGAGCTGAACGTCTCCATCAAGGACGTCCACGCCTTCGTCCTCGGCGGCCACGGCGACACCATGGTCCCCCTGTCGCGCTACTCGACCGTTGCCGGTGTCCCCATCACCGAACTCATCCCGGCCGATCGCCTCAAGGAGATCGAGGACCGCGCCCGCAATGGCGGCATCGAGATCGTCAACCTCCTCAAGACGGGCTCGGCGTACTATGCCCCCTCGGCAGCGACGCTCGAGATGGTCGATGCCATCGTGCTCGACCAGAAGCGCATCCTTCCCTGCGCCGTCTACCTCGAGGGTGAGTATGGCATCGACGGCCTGTTCGTCGGCGTTCCCGTCAAGCTGGGCGCGAACGGCGTCGAGCAGATCTTCGAGATCACCCTGACGGACGACGAGAAGACCCAGCTCCACAACTCGGCGGGGGCGGTGAAGGAACTCGTCGACAAACTCAAGTCCCACGCCTAGCGGGAACGGGGCGGGCGGGGCGATCTGCGGCTTCCGTCCTCGCGGCCGTGGCTCACGTACCTCCACGTACGCTTCGCCCCGGCCGCTGCGGGCGCGCTCGCAACTCGCCTCCGCCGGCCCCGTTCCTCCTTTTTCCTCGGCACCTGGCTTGGTCGGCTATCGCCGCCCTCGCTCGGTGCCGAGCACGCTCCTGACGTTTCCTTGGCACCTGGCTTGGTCGGCTTCGCCGCCCTCGCTCGGAGGCGAGCTGCTCCTTCCGGATCAGCGCAGGCGCGTATCCCGGCCCATCCACCACCGCACGAGCCACAGGGCCGCCCCTGCGGGAACGATCCACCGGTCATGTCGTCTGACCCGGAGCTGTAGCAGCCGTCCTGCCTGGTACAGCAACGGAGCTGCCTGGGTATGCCAGCGCCTCGTGAGCGCATATCCCTGGCGGAGCATGCCCAGCGGTCCTGTCCCCCTGGGACGGGGCGCGATTTCATGCTCGCTGGCCTCCCGGATGCCATCCCGGACAGCATCGAAAGCGGGTTTGGGGCTGCCGTCGGCCCGACACAGGCCGAAGTGATACTCGAGATGCACCATGTCCGGCGACGCGGTGTTCGTCGCCTCGGGGGGGCTCCCATCGAGCAGTTCGTACACATTGGCGAGGTGAAGGCGATTGTGCGGCCACCGCCCCGGATCCAGCAAGTTCCTGAGGGTCGGCATCACTTCCCGGTACCAGGTGGCCTGTCCCTCGTACGAATGGTCTTCAGGGAACATCTTCACCCGGAAGGGGGCCTTCAGCACCTCCACGTTGGGCAGGCTCGAGTACCCGAACTCTCCGATCAGTACCGTTTTCCCGTACCAGGTGGACGCCGGATCGTGCACCCGTTCATGGATGGCCTCGAGCGGATGCCAGTCCTGCGATCCCACACCCGGAACCCACGTGTCCGGGTAGTGATCGAGGGCGATCGCATCGATCCATGACCCCGCCCGCTGCATCAGTTCATCCGTGAAGGCCAGCCAGTCCATCCAGCGAGGCAACCCTCCCGGGACCACGTCGCTCACGCTCGGGATGCAGTTGTAGACCACCAGCGCCTCGGGCGGAAGTTCCTCGCGGGCAACCCTGTACAGTCCGACCAGGGCCTTCCAGTTCACCCCGACGGGCAGATCCATCTGCCAACTACCCAGGGTGAACGGCCGCAACACGAAGAGGTTGAGATCGCCCTTGATGTGGGACATCCAGTTGTTCGGCTCGTTCCAGACCTGCCAGAGCTCCACGCGGTCACCCAGCCTGCCATGCACGTCCCGTACGAAGAGCCGCCAGGCATCCAGAAAGGCCTCGAGGTCTTCCTGCGCGAGCGCACTGGCCCACCCCGGCGGGTTGTACAGGATCCCGTAGACGCGGATGCTGCGCCTTTCCAGCGCCTTCACGAAGGTCACGTACCAGTCGGCGATCGCCTCGTCGATCCGGTCCCGCCCGGGCATCCACCAGCTCCAGTGGATATCCACGCGCACATACTCTACCCCGAGGTTCTCCAGGGCCTCGAGCACCGGCTGAACACCCGCCGCCAACCTGGCGACCTCCGGCTCGGGGGAAAGTCGCACGGGATTGAGGTTCACGGACCACTGGAGGAGGTCACGGACGGGCACGAACACCCCCATGCGCTATCATGAGTTCGTGGACGTCACCGAGCACATCGAATCCATTCTCCGCGCCCTGCCGACTTCTCCAGGTGTCTACCTCATGAAAGGTAGCCAGGGTGAAATCCTTTACGTGGGCAAGGCCGTCAACTTGCGCTCCCGCGTCCGCTCCTACTTTCGCAACGATCGCCAGCATGCCCCCAAGGTAAGAGCCCTGGTCCGCCAGATTCACGACCTCGAGACCATCGGCACGGACACGGAAGTCGAGGCACTTGTTCTCGAGAACGTGCTCATCAAGCGCCATCAACCTCACTACAACATTCTCCTGAAGGATCAGAAGACCTACCCCTGGTTGAAGCTGACCGTTCAGGAGGCATTTCCTCGGCTCGTGGTCGCCAGGCGCAAGGTTCCGGATGGGGCCCGCTATTTCGGGCCATACCCGGATACGGGTTCGATGTACCGTGCAATCGGGCTGGTCCGGAGCCTCTTTCCGCTCCGCCAGCGAGCGACTCCGCAGTTCCGCGATCGTCCATGCCTCAACCACGCGATCGGCCGCTGTCCCGCCCCATGTCAGGGCCTCGTCGATCGCGCCACCTATCGCCAGACGGTCGAGCAGGTCGAGGCCTTTCTCGAGGGTCGTCACGGTGACCTCCTCACGCTCCTGGAAGGCCGCATGCGGGCCGCAGCAGAGGCTCTCGACTTCGAGGCCGCGGCCCGTTCCAGGGATGCCATCGCGGCGCTCGTGAAGCTCCAGGAGGAGCAGAAGCTCGTGGGCGACCTGACGGGTGAACAGGACCTCGTCGGCTTCGCCACGGATGCCACCACCGTCGTCTTCCAGGTCTTCGAGGTCCGTCAGGGCACCGTGACGGGACGTCGCTCCTACGAACTGCCTCGCCCGGATGACGAGGATCCCGCTCTGCTCTCGCAGTTGCTTTCGCGCTACTACGCCGAGCAAGATCGACCGGTACGCGAGATCCTCGTCCCCTTCCTGCCGGACGAGGCTCCGCTGCTCGAGACGTGGCTCGGTGAGCGCCGCGGGGCCCGTGTCGAGTTGCACGTGCCCAGGCGCGGTGGCAAGCACACCCTCCTGGAGTGGGCTGAGCGAAATGCCCGCAGCACGCTCGACCAGGCCCGGACGCGTGCGCTCTCGGCCCTGGAGACCGGCTCCGAGCGTGGCCTCGAAGAACTTGCCCGCACTCTGGGCCTCGACGAGACCCCCGCCCGCATCGAGGGCTTTGACATCGCACACGTCCAGGGCTCGGATACCGTCGCCTCGATGGTCGTCTTCGAGGATGGCTTGCCCGCGCGCCATGCCTACCGCAAGTTCAAGATCCGCACCGTCGAGGGGGTCGATGACTTCCGTTCGATGCACGAGGTCGTCACCCGGCGCTTCCGACATCTGCTCGAGCCCGACCCTGACGGGCGCTGGGCACGACCGGACCTGGTGCTCATCGACGGGGGCAAGGGGCAACTGGGAATGGCCGTTGACGCTCTGCATGCGCTCGGTCTGGATCTGCCGCTCTTCGGCCTGGCCAAGCGCTTCGAAGAGATTTACTTGCCCGGACGCCCGGACCCGGTGCGGCTTCCCGCCGGCTCGGCCGCCCTCCGGCTGGTGCAACGCGTCCGCGACGAGGCTCACCGGTTCGCCAACACCTTTCACGGGCAACAGCGAGGCCAGCGCATGACGCGCTCCTGGCTCGACGAGGTGCCCGGCATCGGTCCGGCGCGCCGTCGCGACCTCTTGCAGGCCTTCGGCTCGGTCGAGGCCATGCGTGGAAAAAACGTCCAGGATCTCGTGGAGAAGGGCGGATTGCCCCGCAAGCTCGCGGAAACCCTGTACCATCTCCTCCAGGCACAGGAACGGAGCTAGGCCAGGTTGTCGATGCGAGACGGGATGAGAAGAACCATCGCGGGGCTACTCGCGTGTCTCGTCGTGTTCGGCACGGGCCTCGAGGTCCAGGCCCGCAGACGCACGGCCGACCCCCTGGTTTCGACGCAGCGAAAATTGCAGGCCATCCAGGAACGCAAGGCCCAGATTCTCCAGCGCGTGAGAGCGCTCAAGCAGCGTGAGAATGCGGCGGTCGAGGAACTTTCTGGCCTCCAGCAGCGCCTCAAGCAGACGTCCATCCAGCTCGAAGACTCCCGGTTCCGGATGCGTCGAGCCAGAAGAGCCCTCGATGTCAGCCAGTCGGCCCTGAAATCGGCATCTCGCAAGTTCCGGCGTGAACAGATGCTGGCCTCGCGTCGCCTGCGCGCCGTCTACAAGCATCGCAACGCGAACCTCTGGGAAGCCATGCTGACGGCGCCGGATCTCGGGGTGTTCATCACCCGATACCAGTTCCTGAAGTACATCTCGCGTGAGGACCAGGTGATGCTGGAGAACCTCAAGTCCCGGCGCGCCCAGATCTCCCAGGAAAAGCGACGCCAGGGACAAGCTCTCCAGGAAATCACCGTCCTCACCAGCAATATTGCAGACCAGCAGCGCGATATCGCCGAGGATACCCAGGAGCAGACGGGGCTTGTCTCACGCATCCGTAACGAACGCGCCTCCGCCGAAGCTGCTCTCGCCCAGCTCGAGCGCGATTCCCAGCAGATCGAAGCCATGATCCGGCGCCTCATGGCCGCTCGCAGGCGGACGCCTCGCATGGGGACGGGACGCTTTCTCAGGCCGGTCGCTGCCTCCATCGGTGACACCTTCGGTCTCCGCTACCACCCCATCCTGCACGTCCGGCGCCCCCATCGCGGGATCGATTTCCGGGCAGGTTCAGGTCAGACCATCCACTCGGTGGATCGCGGGACCGTCATTTTCAGTGGCTGGTTCGGCTCGTTCGGCAAGGTCGTGATCGTCGATCATGGAGGCGATCTCACCTCGCTGTATGCACACTGCAGTCGGCTGTACGTCGAGCGGGGTCAGGTGGTCGATCGCGGACAGGCGATCGCCGCCGTCGGTAGCACGGGGCTTTCGACCGGCGCCCACCTTCACTTCGAGATCCGGGTGGACGGGACCCCCGTCGATCCGCTTCGCTATATCCGCTGAGGCTCTCGGGTGGACGGTTTGCACCTACACCCGGCCGGGTACGCATGGCAACATCGGAGGGGCGGGTGCCCCGGGGGGGTTAACGTGTTTCGC
>JBEIFE010000060.1:0-8168 GCA_040382575.1 Candidatus Sericytochromatia bacterium | reverse complement strand
TCTCCATGAAGGGGAGATCGGGGTCGAGAGTGAGCCCGGCAAGGGAGCCACCTTCGTCGTGACCCTGCCCGCCATCCCCCGCCCTGCCGCCATCCCTCCCGAGCGGAATCCCGATCCCGTCTCTCACCAGGCAACGGGGCAAAAAGCCGCCGACTTCATCGCCTCGAATTCCTGAAACTGGCCGAACTGGACCTGCTCTCCCCTGCAACCCGGAGCGAATCTGGCTCCGGGTCCAGGCGAGAGGGGGAATGATGCCAGGGCAGGTCCTCCAGGTCATTGCGAGCACGGCCACGGGAGGTGGAACCACCCACCTCGAATGGCTGATGGAGGCCATGCGCCGACATGGCTTTTCCTCGCAGGTGTGGTCGGGAAGCGCCCCCTCAGCATCGACCGTCGCCCGCCACGATCTCGTCCATGCGCATGGACTGGGTGCCGCCCTGAAGGCGCTCATCCCGTGCCTCATCACGAGACGGCCCTTGCTGTATACGGTCCATGGCTGGAGCTGGCATCCGGGACGTACATTTCCCGCATATGTCGCTTCGTGGCTCCTCGAACGGCTCGTCACGGGCCTGTCGCAGCAGGTGATCTGCGTCGCGGAGGCAGACCGTCGGCTGGGCTCCCGGGTAGGACTGCTCGCGACGACACGAGTCCAGGTCGTACCTCACGCCATCGAGTTACCGACCATGCCCCGACTCATCGCTCACCGGGGTCGGCGGCTGCGGATCGGCTTCGTGGGACGTCTGACCTGGCAGAAGGGAGTGGATGTCTTGCTGGAGGCGCTCGGCGACCTGCCGGAACGCGAGGACTGGGTGCTATGGATCATCGGGGACGGACCTGCGCGCCCGGACCTGGAGCGACAGGCCGCCAGACTGGGGATTGCGGACCGGACGCGCTGGCTCGGCGATCGCCCGGACGCACCGGATTATCTGAGTCAGATGGACCTCGTGGTCATGCCCAGCCGCTGGGAAGGCCTTCCCTACGTCGCCCTCGAGGCCATGGCCCGATCCCGCCCGGTGATAGGGGCAGCCGTGAACGGGCTCGAGGACCTGCTCATCGAGAGTGGCGGGGGGCTGGTCGTCCCGCGGGACGACCCCTATGCACTGACCCTGGCCCTGGACAGACTGCTCGGCTCCGCAACCTTGCGACAGACCTGCGGTCACCGTGGACGTGAACACGTGGTTCGACACCACGGCTTCGAGCCCTGGGAACGACGGATGGTCAGCATCTATTCGGATTGCATGACCCCGTGAGTACCCCGGTCTGGTCGATCCTTCACATGCTGGAAGGGTGGGCGGCTATCCTGGGCCTCCTTTACGGGGGCATCACGATCGGCGCCGGGTTGCACGCCCTGAAGGTCCCCTCTCCCTTCGGACCGAGGCGTCCCGTCTCGCGGCGGCCTCCACCCCGCAGAGTCTGGTACTGGATCGCCGCCCACGACGAGGCGGAGGTGATCGGCCAGACGGTCAGGCAGGTTCTTGCGCTTGCCCCGGATGCCCGGTGCGAGGTCGTCGCCGATGCCTGTACCGATCGCACGTCCGACCGCGCCCGAGAAGCAGGAGCAAGGGTCCACGAGCGGAATGGCCAGGCCGGAAGAGGCAAATGGGAGGCCCTGGCCTGGCTTCATGAGCGCCTCGGCCCGGAACTGGAGCCCGATGACGTCGTGATCCTGCTCGATGCCGACAATGCGATCCGACCGGGCGCCCCGGAGGCATGGATCGAAGCCTGGCGAGACGGCCATGACGTCGTACAGGGGGTCCGGGAAGCCGCTTCGTTCTCGGGGACCAGTGGACCGGATGGACTGGCCGAATCGATCCATCACCGGATCATGGCGCCCGGTCTGGTGTGGTGGGGGGTGGGGCCGACCCTCTCGGGCTCGGGAACCGCCTTCTCGTGCGGCCTGCTGGGCCATCTGCTCGCCCGGACGACGAGCCAGGTCGAGGACTTCGAGTGGCAACTGACCCTGGCACGGGAGGGGGTAGTGGTCGGCTGGGCACCGGAAGCCCGGGTCCTGGATGCCAAGACGGCGACGGGGCCCGACCTGGTCAGACAGCGTACGCGCTGGATCCGCGGCAAGTGGCGCCTGGCCTGGCGAACGCTCACCCGGATTTGCCTGTCGAGAGGCATACCGATCCAGGGACGGCTACGGCAGCTGGGCTGGATCATCCTGCTGCCACCGCGAACCTGGGTCGCTCTCGGGCTCGGGGCGGGGAACCTGCAAGCCTGCTTGCCGGGGCATGCGGGAGAGGGCTTCCGGATGCTGGTCGGGCTCGGGGGAATCGGACTGGGTACGCATCTGCTGGCCGGACTGGCGCAACCGGGATTCCGCCCACCCGATCCGGGCAGGATCGGGTGCTTCGTGATGGACCTCGTCCGGGCCACGTTCCTGGCGATCGTCTTACCCGGAGAGCAACGGTGGATCCGGACCCGGCGCGAGACTCCATCTCCCCCTGAAAGCAAACACCGGCCCCGAAGGGCCGGTGAGCAAGGGCGATCAGACCGATGAACCGGAGTTCGATCAGGCCGTGAGCTTCTCCTTGGCCACGGTGGCCAGACGCGCGAAGGCGTCGGCATCCCGGACGGCCAGATCGGCGAGTATCTTGCGGTTGATCTCGACCTGGGCCTTCTTGAGGCCGTTGATGAGCTGGCTATAGCTGAGGCCATTGAGGCGAGCCGCCGCATTGATACGGGTGATCCAGAGGCGACGGAAGTCGCGCTTCTTGGTCCGGCGATGCTTGTAAGCATACCGGAGGGACTTCATCATGGCCTGGTTGGCAGCCCGGAAGATCTTCTTGAGCGAGCCGCGGAAGCCCTTGCACAGCTTGAAGACCTTCTTGTGGCGGTTGCGATTGATATTGCCACGCTTGACGCGCATGGGGATGTCTCCTGAGGGTAAAGGCGGGGTTTAGCGGCTGTAAGACACGTAAGGGAGCGCTTCACGCACGCGCTTGGAGTCGGACTCGCTGACAGTGGATTCGCCGCTGATGCGACGGACGCGGCTGCCATCCTTACCGACGAGCAGGTGCTTGCGGAAGGCCTTGCGGCGCATGACCTTACCGGAACCCGTCACCTTGAACCGCTTGGCCGAGGAGCGGTGGGTCTTCATCTTGGGCATGAGGGTTACTTCTCCTTCTTGGGAGCGAGCATCAGGAAGAGGGTACGACCCTCGAGCTTGGGATCTCGCTCGATGACGGCGATGTCCTTGACGTCCTGCGCGAACTTCTGGAGAAGCTGCGCACCGAGGTCGGTGTGCTGCATCTCGCGTCCACGGAACCGGACCGTCACCTTGACCTTGTCACCGTCGGCGATGAACTTCTGGATGGCCCGCAGTCGCACCTCGTAGTCGTGCTGACCGATCTTGTAAGAAACGGTCAATTCCTTGATGCTGACGACGTGCTGCTTCTTGCGGGCTTCCTTGTTCTTCTTCTCGGTCTCGAACTTGTGCCGACCATAATCCATGATCTTGCACACGGGCGGGGAGGCGTCGATCGCCACCATCACGAGATCGAGACCCTTTTCCTGAGCGATGCGCAGCGCCTCACGGGTCGGCAGGATGCCAAGCTGGCTCCCGTCTTCGCCGATGGTTCGCACCTCGCGCGCCCGGATCCGCTCGTTGATCAGGGTGGTGTCTCGTTCCTTCAGAATGGCCTTATCCTCCACGCAAAACAAAACGGGCAGAGGCTACACCTCTTGCCCGGCACCAGAAATGGAATCGCGATACGACCCATCTGAACCGGCAACCCTGCGAGCCAAGCTGCAAGGTGAGAAGCGTGCTTCCACTTTCGCCGTTTTTCGTAACTCGTTAATCATAGTCTGCTGAACGTGCGAAGTCAATGACTCGGCGTGGTATACTTCGCCCGGCCCCTCGCCCCTTCGACCAGGATGCCCACGTGACCACATCCACCCAGGACGACGTCTCCCTCCTCCCCAGGCTGCTCGATGGCATCGCGATTCTCGATGGTGAGCAGATCGTGTACCGGAATCAGGCGCTGCTGCAGATCCTCTCCGAACCCCAGGAGCGGCCGGAAGAAGCTGGACTTCAGCGCCTCGAACGCCTGCTCGCGGACGCAGCCGTCGCGGACTTCCTTCAGGCTGCGCGCTCGGAAGAAGAAGCCCACCTGGATCTGGTTCCCACCTGGTGGCCACACCAGACACTCGGGCTGACGGCAGGCCGCATCGAGAATCGTGTGGTGCTGCTCGTCCACAACTGGACGGCCGTTCACCGTCTGGCGAATCTCCAGCAGGAGTTCGTCGCCAACGTCTCGCATGAGCTGCGCACCCCCCTGACCTCGATCCGGATGGCCGCCGAGAGCCTCCAGCTCGGAGCCATGGGCAACGAGAAGATGCGAGCCAAGTTCCTCAGCAACATCCAGCGAGAGGCCGATCGCCTCACCCGTCTGGTCAATGAACTCCTGGTCGTGGCCAACCTGCACGGCCGCCCGACCCTGCATCTGGCCGAGTTCACCTTCCCGGAGCTCGCCCAGGAGGTGAAGACGACGCTCGAGCCGCACGCCGACCTCAACCATGTGAATCTCGTCCTGCACTGCCCGACCGTCCTGCCGATCTACCGCGGCGACCGGGACCGGATCCACCAGGTCCTGATCAATCTCGTGGACAACGCGATCAAGTTCACGCCCGCCTCGGGGACGGTCACGCTCGATGTTGCTTTCGACGAGGCCGTGAACGCGGTCCGTATCCAGGTGATCGACACGGGCATCGGAATCCCGGAGATCGACCGACCGCGCATCTTCGACCGGTTCTACCGGGTGGACAAGAGCCGCTCGCGGGTGACGGGAGGTGTGGGACTGGGGCTCTCCATCGTCAAGGACATCATCGTGGCGCATGGAGGGACGATCGAGGTCGAAAGCACCGTGAACGTGGGAACCACCTTCCACATCACGCTGCCCCTCGAGCATGCCGCGTGACGATGAGCTCCTCCGGACCGACCGAAGAGAAGCGAACCCGTCTCGACCTGCGCGGGCGAGGCTATCGCGTGACACCGCAGCGGGAACGGATCCTGGACCTCTTCCAGGACCTACCCGAGGGCACGCACCTGAGCGCAGAGGATCTCTATCAGCGTCTGGCGCACGAGGAACCCCGTATCAGCCTCGCAACCGCGTACCGGACCCTGAAACTGCTCGCCTCGCTGCGCCTCCTGCGCGAGGTCGAGTTTGCCGAGGGCCAGAAATACTACGAGGCCGTCCGGGACGAGGAACCGCACCAGCATCTCGTCTGCGTCACCTGTGGCACGACGGTGGAGTTTCCGGCCTCCGAACTGGAGGCAGCCAGCCGGGCCAAGGCCGCCGAGTTCGGATTTACCCTGCTTGACGTGCAGTTCAAGCTGAGCGGGCGATGCCACAGCTGCCAGGCGCGCCAGATCGAGGGTTGAACCTTCCTTAACCTGCGATTACCGCAAACTTACCGCATGCGTTCAGGCCTGATCGCATGATCGAGCAGCCTTTCCGGGTACAAGATCAACGAACCCCGTCAGGCGGATTAAACCTGACTTAACGCGTGTCGATCGCCGGCCAGGCCCCCCACCACCGGGCGATCGCGAGGAGGCTACCGTGTCGAACCTGTCCTCGATCCGTCCGGGAGGCTCCATCCCCGACCCCCGCCTGCCAGGCCCCACCACGCCAGAAGCGGCGGTTCCCTCGGAGGCCGAGCTTGGACTCCCGCCCGGCCTGGATCTCCCGACAGAGAAGGAAGACCGTGGCCTCTTCGGTCATATCGGTGATGTGTTCGTCGGCGGTGGACAGGCCATCGGGGACATGGTGTCGGGGGTCGTCACGGCCATCTCGCACCCCATCCAGACGGTGCAGGGGATCGGACACGTCCTGACGCATCCTGGCGAACTCGTGGATGCCGTGGTCAATCCGTACAAGCAAGCCATGGCAGAGGGACGTCCCGGTGTCGCCCTGGGCCGAGGAATCGTCGAGATCGGTTCGCTGTTCATCGGCGTCGGCGAGGTAGGAGCGGCCGCCAAGGGGGTGGGAACGGCCGCACGCGGGGCCATGAGCGGGCTGCGAGGAGCCAGTCGGGCTGGCAAGGTGGCAGAGGTCTCTGCTCGTGGAGCGGAACTCTCGAGCCGGCTCGCGACCCAGGCTGCCAACGCCGCCCAGAAAGCAGGAGCACTGCGTGCGGCAGGCGCCCTGGCCGAGGCCGCCAAGGTGGAGCAACTCGGTCGCATCCTCGAGCGGTCGGCGAAACTGGCCGCCACGGGTGGCGAGGCGGGCGTCGCTCGGGCCATGCGGTACGCGACGGCGGCCGCAAATGCCAAGAACGTGGCACTGGCCGGTGCGGATGGTGCGCGGATCATGACGAGCACCGTGGGCCTGCTCGAGCATGCCGATACCGTGCTCGCTGGCGCCGCGGAGGCGGCCGTCACGGCAGGAGGCAAGGCTGGTGGCGTCGGAGGCCGGGTCGGAGACATCATCCGCCGCGTCGGGGATACTCCGCTCAAGGACATTCCCCGTGCCATCGGGGAAGTCGCGACCTACCCGTTCCGGGTGGTCGGCAAGGCCGGTCAGGGCGTGGGCAAGATCATCCGCGATGGCGCCCGGAATATCGGCGAAGGCATGCGCCATATCGGGGACGTGCCCATTCGCCGTGCGTGGGAAATCCCCGCCGAGGCCGTGCGCCGCTCCGTCCAGGGAGCTGGAGAGTTCCTGGGTCGCTTGCCCAACATGACCATCGGTGAGGTCATCTCCCTGCCCCTTCAAGGGGGGCTCCTCAAGCCCGCACTCGCGCTCGGCGCCCTCGGACGTCTCGAAGGAACCCGCGACCTGCCTGCCGATGATGGCGTCGCTGCTGACAAGTACGGAATCCTCGACACCCCCGAGAACATGGACGTCTTCCGCAAGGAGGTCGCGTCTTACGCAGAGAACGCGATCGGCCCCGACGCCGGCAGCCCCGAGGACGTGAAAGAGCTCCAGGGCTTGCTGCGACAGCTCGGATATGATGTCGAACCCTCCGGAACCTTCGACGAGGCAACCAGCCTCGCCGTGATCGACTTCAAGCAGAAGCACGGCATCACACAGTCTTACAAACTGGAGAACGGCAAACCGGCCATCAACGAGTACGTGGATGAGCAAACGGCCAAGGCCATGCTCGAGGCCGCGCGCGAGAAGGCTGGCCCCGCTGCCGACCCCGCCAATCTGCCCAAGGTGACGGCGGCTGACGTCAACAGTCGGCTCGACAGCCTCGAGAAGGCACTGGAAACAGCAGGCAAAGCCTCCACGCCAGAAGAGAAGGCCCGAGCGCGTGAAGATCTCGATGCTGAGGCCGAGGCCACGCTGATCGCGCTTTCTGCCTATGCTGCCGCCAATCCCGAGAGCCGCGAGAAGGTCCAGGCTCAGATGGAAGATGTCGGGAAGGCTCTTTCGGAGGCTGGCTACAGCGACAAGGAACTGGCGGACCTGGTGACGCGCTCGAAAGCCAAGCTGGACGAGCAGATCGCACGGAAGGCAGGGGAAGGCGAGACGGACGAGGCGACTGCCGAGACGTCACCAACCATTGCTCCCGTCACGGGCAAGGAGGTCAATGCCTCGCTCGACACCCTCGAGAAGGCCCTCGAGGCCCACGGCGAGGCCAAAACGGAAGAAGAGAAGGCCAATGCACACAAGCAGCTCGAGGAAGCCGCCAGCGACGCCATCACGAAACTGACGCGCTACGGTCTCGCCAACCCGGACGCCAAGAAGGACGTCGAGGAGCAGATGTCCGAGATTTCCCGCAGCCTCTCCGAGCAAGGCATGGCGGATGCGGACGTCCAGGCCCTCGTGAAGAAGGCCCAGGCCGCCGGCGCGGACACCCCGTCCCCCCGACCTGCGACGGACATCGACCAAGGTATCGCCAAGCTCGCCGAGGGAATCCTGAACCTTCGCGACGCAAAGTCTCCCGAGTCGCGCCAGGAGGCCGAAAAAGCACTGCTCGGGGATCTCGAGCAGGTCGTCAAGGCGGGCAGAGAAGCCGCCAGGGATCTCGAGAAGCCCGAGGCAGAAGCACTGGACAAGAAGATCAAGGAGGCTGGCGACCTGCTCATCCAGGCCGGACTTCCCCGGACGGATGTCGAGCGCATCCTGGCCACAGGTGAAGCCGGTAAGGAGACGGAGTCCGCCTCTCCGGCCGGTCGTCCGTCGGCGCCTGCAGGGTCGAATCCTCCGGCCTCGACC